>JADGPW010000099.1 GCA_017882265.1 Chitinophagaceae bacterium
CCATATTGGAAAAAGATAATGCTGTTGAAGATTTTAGAAAACTTATTGGCGCTACTAATCCTGCACAGGCAGATGAAGGAACTATCCGTAAATTGTATGCAACATCTGTTGGTGAAAATGCTGTGCACGGAAGCGATAGTGATGAGAATGCTCAAATTGAAGGGGATTTTTTCTTTAGTAAGCTCGAGCAGTTTTAAATTCATTATGAAAAAGCCGTTGAGTAATCAGCGGTTTTTTTATTTTAGAAAATCTATTATATTGTTATTTTCAATATTATATTAACCTTCCGATCCTCATATTCTACAACAACCAGCACCTTGTAATTTCAAAAGTTTTTTATGATGAAGAAATTATTCGTCCCTGCACTGGTATTTGGTATTTTAGTATGTAGTAGTTGTAAAAAAAATCCGGCCAAATTGATACAACTATTTTTGAAAGCACGCCTTTGGCAGTAGCATTATTCCAGGCACTATTAATAAGGCTTCAGGAATAGTTGATAGTAAATAAATATTAGTTATTTATGGGTTGAAAATGATGGCAACAACACTGATGATATTTTTTTGTTAAACCATGATGGGAAAATAAAGAAAAAAATTTCTTTGAAAAACGCACCCAACAAATCGTTATTTCCTGATTTCATACTCCTGGTTGTTGGTGCAGCTTACGCACATTTCCTTATTGAACATCAACGGCTAAAAAACGGATTAATTAAATAAATTCAACTGGCGGAAGAAACCTTACTCCCATTTCAGGATAAGATTATTTCTGCCTACATTTATGTATGCAACGAATTTTGCTTCTTCTTGCATGCTTTTTTTCATGTGCCAGTGAAATTTTTTCACAGCAGCTTCCTTTTATCAATTATACTCCTATTGATGGTTTGGTAAATAACCGGGTTCATTCCATGTACCAGGACTCGAAAGGACGTTTATACTTTCTCACTTATGGCGGATTAAGCGTGTACGATGGTGCCCGGTTCACCAATTACGGCCCGGCTGAAGGTTTGGCGATTGATATGGTCAATGATGTGCTGGAAATAACCTCCGATTCATTATGGGTAGCTACCAATTCCAATCAATTCAACTGCCTGGTAAAAGGGAAAATAAAACCATTGAAAACTGCAGATGGGTTTTGTCCTGTTATCAACAGTTTTTTTAAAAGCAGGAATGGTAAAATTTATATTGCTTCCGATGAGGGGTTATTTATCTGGGAGAATCAAAAATTCAAGCGGTTATCTTTTTTGTATAACGGGAAAGAAGCCGGCCAGTTCATGTTGCAAATACAGGAGGTTGGCAATTTTTTACTTATTCTCATTAACCCGGGGCTAAGTGATGACGCGGGTGCCTTGTTTTTGTATGACGCTGATCAACAAAAAATTCTCAGCGTTGAAAAAAAATTTGTTGCTTCGGGCATTACTTCATCTGTCAATGGGGATATATGGCTATGCAGTAATAAAGGGGTTCGTGTGCTGAAAAAAGAAACCCTGCAACAGGGGAAGATCATCGATGAAGATGTACCACAAGCTTTTTCCCCTGTTCAAAATAAAAAAGCATCATTTATAAAATTTAATAACCTGGGCCAACTTTGGTTAAGTATTTACAACGAAGGCCTGTTATTTATAAAACCGGGAACGGCTCCGGTACTATACAATGAATCCAGCGGCCTGGGTTCTACGCTCATAAGTTTTATTTTCCAGGATAAAGAAGGCAATAACTGGTTCATTCCGGATGGTAAAGGAGTACAGAAACTGGTAAGCAATAATATAGAGTCTGCTGATCATCCTTTCGAAAAAGATTTCATCACTGATCTTTATGCACAAGCACGATCTGATAGTGTTTGGTTTTATGATGGAACGAAAGGGCAGTTGATCCTTTTAACCGGGGAAACAAAAAAAATCTTCCCGTTACCCGGACATCCCATGAATCGAGGCCATTTACTGGCAAATGGTTCTTTACTCTGGTTGTATGATGAAAAAAAGATTTACCGGGTAACCGTACCGTCGGTCGGCCATGGTGTTGAAGCAACGCTTCTTTATAAAGATTCATCACTGGAAGCAGCCAATGGCATTATTGATCCGTATGGTAACCTTATTTATTGTGCGGACAACCTGTTAAAAGTCTTCCTGAAAAATAAAACAACATTCAGTTATGCGTTAGATTATTTTGTTGATCAACTTTCATTTGATCAAAGTGGTCATTTATGGATCGCCACCCGTTCTAATAAACTGCAGGTATTTACGCTTCACCCGGAAGATCCGGTTCATTATTTACAACTGCAATCCGATCTTTCGGATCAAATCCATCTGAAAAATCCACGAAGCCTGGCAGTAGATGACAGCGGCAAGGTCTGGATAGGTACCAGGTATGACGGCTTGTATTGCTTTGGCTATTCGCAAAATCGGTTAACGCTGCTGCAACATCTTACCCGGAAAGAAGGATTATCGGACAATTTTATCAACTGTCTCAGCTGCGATCACAACAATAACATCTGGGCCAGTTCATCTGCAGGACTGGATAAACTGGAAACTACCGCACATCAACTCATCATTAAAAATATAACACAGAGTAATCACCTGTTTCTGTTCTTCAAAAAAGTAATGACCGACGGATATGGTACAGCCTGGGCATTAGGGGAATCCGGCAATTTGCTGAAAGTATATGCACAACCCCAAAGTAATTTAGTATTTACCCCGTTGTTTTACATTGCTCAGATCAAATCAGGATCAGCGCTTTTTACAGATGTAGATTCTATTCATAGCTTTTCTTACAGGCAGAATAATTTAAATTTTTCGGTTGCTGCTCCCTCCTTCTATGATGAAAAGCAGATCAAATACAGTTATCTTCTCAATGGAAGCGGCAATAACCTATGGAGTGAACCGTCTGCAGATGCTGATTTCAATTTTGTAAACCTGGCCCCCGGTCAATACACATTAAAAGTGAAAGCCGATTTTCCTGCGGGCAGGTACAGCAGCCAGTTGCTCAGCTATTCTTTTATTATCAATCCACCGTGGTGGCAAACCTGGTGGTTCCGTTTGCTTTTTGTTATCGTAACAATTGCCCTGATCATAAATGTTATTCATTTTTATTACAAACGGAAGCTGGAAAAACAACGGGTGATACTTGAAAAAAAACAGGCAGTAGAAAAAGAAAGAACCAGGATCGCTACAGATATGCACGATGACCTGGGAGCGGGACTATCAAAAATTAAATTCCTGAGTGAAACGATCGGTATCAAAAAACAACAGCAGCAATCCATTGAAGAAGATATCAGCAAAATCCGGGAGTATGCTCATGAAATGATTGATAAAATGGGAGAAATTGTTTGGGCTTTGAATGAAAAAAATGATTCACTGATTGATCTTTTATCCTATACCCGTTTTTATGCAGTGGAATATCTCTCGCAAAACGGCATTGAGAGTAAAGTAGAAGCTTTTGACCAGATCTCTGTAACTTTTGTTAGTGGCGAGTTTCGCCGGAATGTATATTTAACCGTAAAAGAAGCTTTACATAATGTGGTAAAGCATGCACAGGCTACGAATGTAACTATTACAATAAAAGCCGGCAGGGAACTTACAATAGAAATACAGGATAACGGAACAGGATTTGATAAGAAAAACATTCGCCCTTTCAGCAATGGCCTTGCCAATATGGAAATGAGAATAAAAGAGATCGGCGGCAAACTTAGCATCTTGAACAGCCGCGGAACAATGGTAAAATTTACTGTTCCCCTGCCTGGTTAACTTTAGTTATATTGGTAATTAAACAGAGAGAAACTACTTTCGGAAAAATATGAGTATAACATTAGCCATTGTAGAAGACCTTGACGAAGTAAGAGACGGACTGAAGAATTTTATCGGGCTCAGCAGCGATTTTAAAGTACTGGATACTTTTAAGACCGCTGAAGAAGCATTGTATGATATCCCAAAACTGAAACCTGATATTGTTATTATGGACATCAACCTGCCGGGTATGAACGGTATTGAATGTATAAGACAGGTTAAGGATAAAAGTCCGGAAACTCAATTCATGATGTTCACGGTATATGAAAATGATGAAAAGGTTTTTGAAGCATTAAAAGCCGGGGCTTCGGGTTACTTATTAAAAAATACAGGGTTGGTTCAGCTGATCGAAGCGTTGAAAGAACTGCACATCGGCGGCAGCCCCATGAGTGCCAATATTGCCCGCAAACTTGTAACTGTTTTTCGTGATAAAGAAAAAAATAGAGAACCGGTAAAAGCATTATCCAACCGGGAGAATGAAATCCTGCTTTTACTTTCGAAAGGACTTTTATACAAAGAAATTTCCGATCAACTTTCGATCTCCACCGCCACTGTTCGCCAGCACATCCATAAAATTTATGAAAAACTGCATGTGCAGAACCGGACAGAAGCTATCAATAAAGCTTTTGGCAAAAACTAAATATTATCCTGAATCAGCTGACTTATTTAACCTCCCGTTTTGATAACAATAACTTTCGTTCTATTGCCTGTCATCTCTATATCAGCTAAGTTTCAGGAAATATTTTGGAATGAAACAACAAACCCTCCATCAAAAAATGCTGTTGCTTGC
>JADGPW010000100.1 GCA_017882265.1 Chitinophagaceae bacterium
ATAATTTTTCACTTTTACCATATCCTGCACAGGAATGCCTTCAGTTATGCAAACCACAAGCCGAATACCCGCATCCGTCGCTTCCATAATGGCATCCGCAGCAAAAGCCGGGGGGACAAAAATGATACTGATATCAGCATGTGTGGATTTAACACAATCTGCCACCGTATTGAAAATGGGCCTTTCCAGGTGGGTGCTTCCCCCTTTGCCCGGAGTAACACCTCCGACAATGTTCGTACCATACTCAATCATCTGGGCAGCATGGAAACTGCCCTCCGTACCGGTAAATCCCTGCACTAAAACTTTGGAATTCTTATTAACGAGTATGCTCATTTTTATTATAAATAAGTTTCGCAAAAGTAAGGGAAATGTTACACAGATGCCAGATGCTGGAAACTGGATGCTAGATACTTCAGATCTAGCATCTAGGTTCCAGTATCTAGCATCTGGTATCCGACTTTATTCATCATCTGGTGGAGGAACAAGCGTAGGGGCATCTTTATCCAGTAATTCTTCCATATTCCGTTCATTGGAGATCTTGCCGGTTTCTTCCAGCATCCGCATGTCCTTGGCATCTTTTAAGAACTCTGATGCAAAAATGAAATCATTCAGCCGTTGGTTTTTACTGAAGATGATCTCTTTGTTAGTGCCTTCCCATTCTTTATTGCCCTGGTACATGTATAAAATATAATTGCCAATTTCCATTACACTATTCATATCATGGGTATTGACTACCGTAGTAATATTATATTCGATCGTTATTTCCTTGATCAGCCTGTCGATGACCAGTGAGGTTTGCGGATCAAGACCCGAATTCGGCTCATCACAAAAAAGGAATTTTGGATTCAACACGATGGCCCTGGCCAGTGCCACCCTTTTTTTCATACCTCCGCTCAGTTCCGAAGGGAATTTTTTATTGGCATCCACCAGGTTCACTCTTGCCAGCACTTCATTGACCCTCTCGTGTTTTTTTCTAAATGTCCATTTGGTAAACATGCTCAGCGGGAACATCACATTTTGTTCTACAGTCAGGCTGTCAAATAATGCTGCACCCTGGAACAACATACCGATCTCTTTACGAATTTCTGTTTTATCTTCCGCATTCATGGCGGTAAAGTCCTGGCCATGATACAACACCTCGCCCGAATCCGGTGCAAACAACCCTACCATGCATTTCATGAGCACAGTTTTGCCACTGCCACTGGTACCGATGATCAGGTTACATTGCCCGGCTTTCATTACAGCGCTTACATCCTTGATAATTGTCTTATCCCCAAAGCTCTTATGTATATTTTTTACTTCGATCATAAGAAAAGCGGTGAGCTGTTAGCTATGAGCTGCGAGCTTGTTCGATTAATATTAATTAGCATGTTAATAAGATTTTTTTTTAAATATTTAGTTACATGTTGACACCTCGAAGCTCGAAGCTCTTTTCCATCACGTAGGCAGCAACAAGGCAGAAAGCACATAATCTGCAAATAATATTAATATACAGCTAACAACTACTGCTTTTGTACTTGCCCTCCCGATCTCCAGGGCCCCTCCTTTAACATAATAACCATAAAATGCCGGAATGCTTGAAATGATAAATGCAAATACATATGACTTGATCAATGCGAAAAAGACATTGAAGGGTACGAAAAATTCATGCAACCCCCTGTCGTACGTGCTTCTCGAAATAATTCCGGCAGCGGTCCCAGCCAGCCGTCCTCCCCAAATCCCAAGTGCCATGGACATCACTACCAGTAATGGGATCATTAGAAGTGAGGCTACTATTTTGGGGAGTATCAAGTAGGTTTTGGTATTAATTCCCATGATCTCCAGCGCATCTATTTGCTCACTCACTCTCATATTACCCAATTCACTGGCAATACGGCTGCCGGCTACTCCTGCCAATACGATACAAACAAGCGTCGGGGCAAATTCAAGGATAACAGTATCCCTTACAATTTGTCCAATGGTGGAAGGTGGAATAAGCGGGCTGACTAATTGATAAGCCGTTTGAATAGTAGAAACAGCCCCTATAAAGACAGAAATGATCGCCACAATACCCAGTGAACCAAAACCGATCTCCGAACACTGGTGTATAAACTCTTTCCAGTACATTTTTCCGTTCTCAGGCCTGGAGAACATTCCTTTGATCATGAGGAGATAACGGCCGATATCGTAGAAAATGGTCATTTAAAGATTTAGGATGTAAAATACAAAATGTAATATGCAAAAACGGGCATGCAAAAAAGGATTTTCCGATACGAGGGAGTCCGAAGAATCACATGCCTTGTTCCATTTTTGTCATTTACAATTCTTTGTTCATTCTCCGAAAACGTTTCCACCAGGGGGAACGTTTTACAATCTCCTCGGTAGAGCTTTTGCTCTTGATCTGGGCATCTACCACAGCGATCAGGGCCATATTATATATACTGCGGACAGAACTTCCCAATTGCAGAATATGTACCGGTTTCTTCAGACCTAAAAGGATGGGGCCAACTGCGTCGGCGGTTTCCAGTTCCTTCATCAGGTTATAGGCAATATTTCCTGCCGCGAGGTTCGGGAAAATAAGGGTATTGACATCCTGGTCAGCCAATTCGCAAAAAGGATAGTTCTCCTTCATAAGCTCTTTATTAAAAGCTACACTGGCCTGCATCTCACCGTCAACTATAAGTGAGGGCATCTTTTCCTTTACTATTTTCCGGGCATCGGCTACCAGTTTTGCTTCGGTTGAGTTACTGCTCCCGAAATTGGAATAACTCAGCATAGCGATCCGGGGAATAATATTGAAATGGCGTACTTCTTTGGCAACCATTAATGTTATATCTGCTAATTCTTCGGCTGTGGGGCTGAAATTTACCGTAGTATCAGCCAGGAATAAAGGTCCTTTTTTGGTCAGCATCAGGTACATGCCGGCAATTTTCTTAACCCCATCTTCCGTACCGATCGTATGGAGGGCCGGACGGATCGTATCGGGATAATTCTTGGCCAGACCGGAAATCATGGCATCCGCATCGCCACATTCCACCATCATGCATCCAAAATAGTTGCGGTCCTTCATCACTTTTTTTGATTCGTATGCGTTAAAACCTTTCCGTCCTCTTTTCTGAAAGAATAGGTCGGAATATGCATTTCTTTTATCCTCCATGGCATCACTGCGGGGATCAAATATGGGAATATCTGCCAGGTCTATGCCATTAGCTTTTGCGATCTGGTTGATCTTAATTTCATCACCCAATAATATCGGGTAACCAATTCCTTCATCATAAACGATCTGGGCTGCTTTCAGGATCTTTATATTATCTGCTTCGGCAAAAACGATCCGTTTCGGGTTGCTCCGGGCTTTGTTACCAATAATTCTCATCACCTGGTTGTCCAGGCCAAGCCGTTTATTCAGGTTGTTGGTATAGCTGTCCCAATCGGTGATAGGATGCTGAGCCACCCCACTTTCCATGGCTGCTTTAGCCACAGCAGGTGCCACAATGGCCAATAATCTTGGATCCAGAGGTTTTGGAATAATATAGGTTTCCCCGAAAACCATATTCTTTTCATTATAGGCCATGGACACAATGTCCGGTACTGGTGTTTTAGCCAGCCCTGCCAGTGCTTTTACTGCAGCCATTTTCATGGCTTCATTGATCTGGGTAGCCCTTACATCCAGGGCACCCCGGAAGATGTAAGGAAAGCCCAGCACATTATTAACCTGGTTTGGATAATCACTACGACCGGTAGCCATGATCACGTCTTTTCTTGCCCCGGTTGCATCTTCCCAACTGATCTCGGGATCTGGGTTTGCCATAGCAAATACAACCGGATTTTTAGCCATACTCTTCACCATCTCAGGATTCAGCACATTGCCGGCGCTTAACCCTACAAAAACATCCGCATCTTTCATGGCCTGGGCCAGGGTCATTTCAGTTTTGGCATTGGCAAATTTTTGTTTGAATTCTTCCAGGTCAGTTCTTCCTTTATGCAAAATACCTTTCCGGTCGAATACTAAAAAATTTTCATGCCGGGCGCCTAAGGCTTCGTAAAGTGTCATGCAAGCCATTGCGGCGGCACCTGCGCCATTGATCACGAACCTTACTTTTTCAATTTTCTTTTTTTGAATTTCAAGGGCGTTCAGCAAAGCAGCAGCGCTGATGATAGCGGTACCATGTTGGTCATCATGCATCACCGGGATATTCAGTTGTTCTTTCAGCTTCCTTTCGATATAAAAACATTCCGGCGCTTTGATATCTTCTAAATTAATTCCTCCAAAGGTGGGTTCGAGCGCTTTTACGATCTGAACGAATTTTTCAGGATCTTTTTCATTGATCTCTATGTCAAATACATCTATATCAGCAAAGATCTTGAATAATACTGCTTTGCCTTCCATGACCGGTTTGCCTGCTTCGGGACCAATATTACCCAGGCCCAATACGGCCGTTCCGTTAGTTATCACCGCCACCAAATTTCCTTTTGCGGTGTATTTATAAACATCTTCCCGGTTGGCTGCAATCTCTAAACAAGGGGCGGCTACACCTGGTGAATAAGCAAGGGATAGGTCACGTTGGGTTTTCGCTTCTTTTGTGGGGACTACTTCTATTTTCCCGGGTCTTCCTTTTGAATGATATTCAAGGGCTTGCTGTTTCCTAAGATCATTATCCATAATAAAAAGTATTGTTTCATCCGCTCAGCACAATTCGTTCAAAACGGGATGCAATGTACAAAATAATAATCCGAGCCATTTTTGGCAGAAATCAGTTCTAAATGAGAGGATTATGGAATTATATTTCGACAACAGTTCCCAGCCAGGCCATCATCCCTACCCCGATCTCGATCGCATTTTCATCAATATTGAAGGTTGGGGTGTGTACACCGGAAGTAATTCCCCTGGCTTTATTCATAGTGCCTAAGCGATAGAAACAAGCGGGGACCTGTTGTGCGTAGTAACCAAAGTCTTCCGCACCCATTCGCAATTCCGTTTCACTCACATTTTCTTTACCCAGGTAAGCGGAAGCTTTTTTCATTGCATCAGTGGTTAAGGCTTCATTATTCATTACACAGGGATAGCCCACATCAATATGCAGGTCAACTTCACCCCCCATAGAATGAACCAGGTCGATACTTAACTTCCGGATGATATCATGAGCTTTAAAACGCCATTCTTCATCCATGGCACGGAATGTTCCCATTAGTTTTACTTCATTGGGAATAACGTTGGTCGTATTACCGCCATGGATAGAAGTGATTGAAAGAACTGAAGGATTAAAAGGATTATTATTCCTGCTGATCAATTGCTGCAGTGCAGTAATTAAATGACAACTGATAAGGATGGGGTCAATGATCAGTTGGGGAGATGCAGCATGTCCGCCTTTACCTTTCACCGTAAAATAAAGTTCATCAGCGCTGGCCATTACTTTGCCGCTACGGAAACTTAGCTGACCTGTTTCAAGGATCGTGTTTACATGCAACGCAAGAATGGCTTGTGGAGCCGGATCATTCAGCACCCCATCTTTTATCATTAAAGATGCCCCGCCGGGATTTTTTTCTTCCCCCGGCTGAAAAATAAGTTTTACCGTTCCTTCCCATTCATCTTTTAATTCACGGAGGATCTTGGCCGCCCCAAGCAAACAGGTCGTGTGTACATCATGTCCGCAGGCATGCATGACACCCTCATTTGTGGACCGATAAGCGACATCATTTTCTTCTTTAATGGGGAGGGCATCCATATCGGCACGCAAAGCAATGATTCTTTTCCCGGGGTTTCTCCCTTTGATCAATCCAACTACACCGGTGACTGCTTTTACTTCAAATGGAATACCGAAAGCATACAGTTTGTTTTGAACAAACCTGGAGGTTTCAAATTCCTGGTAACTGAGTTCGGGATGTGCGTGCAAATAATGGCGGATATCAATAAATTCAGCAGCATACTTTTTTGCCAGTGCCTTGATCTTATCTATCATCTGACAAAAATACAAGACAATGGACAATAGACAAAAGGCAATAGACAATGTGCAAAATACCCTGTTCATTTATCAATTGTCAATTGTCTATTGCTTATTGCCTTTTTCCATTTGCCAATTGTCAATTGTCAGTCTCATCATCAATACCTTTTCCACCTTTTACTTCAATGATATCTTTCATTACAAAAACACCGCGGGGAAAATATACATTGAGTCTTTTTTGGAAGGCTTCTGCAGATTCGCGGTCTTTGAAATTACCGGCTTTTACTTTATAATAAGGCGATTGGTGCCAGAGATAAGCTTTTAATTCAGGAAAATAAGTATACACTTTTGTCTTGGCGGCAATTGCTTCTTCCCGGTTGCTCGTACTGATGATCAGCAGGCGGAATCCTTTGTCCGTTCTCCGGTTATCCCGGCTCGTCACTTCATTGATTGTAGCCTGTTTTTTTACCAGCATATCCAAACGTGGGTCTTTGTGCACGACCACTGAGTTACTATCCACAGGGGTGCTCCCGGTGCTGTCCTGGGCAAACAAAGTGGATGAAAAAAATATGAAGAAAAAGAATAGAGCTGGTTTCATGTGTCGCATTAATTCAAATATCCTACCAAAGTAAAGTTTAATCTCAAAATTCCCAGGGGCTTGCCCCTGAGTGGACCATGGAGCGTGGATTCCTGGGTCCAGTGCTTGCCCTGGGGTTGAATACCTTTTATTGGGTTTGAAAGTTCTGCTAACCTATTAAAATTCTTAAAACTTTTGAACCTTCTTAAACTTAGTATCCTCCGCCCGCACCTGCGATATTCTCGATCGGGTGCCAGGTGGTCTTTATTTCCTGGGTATCCATAATGAAATATGGGCTTTGTCCCTCCTGGGTATACCAGTTCACCTTGTCATAGAAAAAAATACGTTTCAGGTTCATGGCTGATCGCTCCCGTATCATTTTCTTTATTTCAGAATTGGTTTCACAGTAAATGGTTGCATTTACATCCATGTGGTCCACAAACCAGGAAACGAGCTCGCCAGGTTTTCCTGTTAAAATATTGACAACCCCGGCAGGCAGATCAGAAGAGTTTAAAACTTCAGCGAAAGTAACAGCACAAAGCGGCTTTGATTCTGATGCCAGCAACACACAGGTATTGCCGCCGGCAATCACGGGTGCAATCACAGACACCAATCCCAGTAATGAATCCCCTTGCGGAGCAATCATGGCAACCACGCCGGTAGGTTCGGGCACAGAAAAATTAAAATACGAACTCGCGACAGGATTCACTGAACTGAACACTTGCTGAAATTTATCACACCAGCCGGCATAGTAGATCAACCTGTCAATGGCCAGGTTCACTTCTTTTTCAGCTTTTGCCCTGGGAGCATCCTGCTGAATGAGTTCATCGATGAATTGGGCTTTTCTTCCTTCCAGCATTTCGGCCATACGATATAATACCTGGCCACGATTGAAGGCGGCTCTTCCGCTCCATCCGCTTACAGCGCCTCTTGCTGCCAGCACGGCATCCCGAAAATCCTTTCTTGAACTCAGGCAAACATTAGCCAGTTTTTTCCCGGCTACGTTTGTTGGAATATAATAACGCCCAGATTCGGTTCTTGGGAATTGCCCGCCAATATAGATTTTATAGGTCTTCAAAACTTCCAGGCGTTTTGAAGAAACCTTTTTCTCCAACCCGTTTTCACTGATAGTAAGTGAAGATTTTTTAATAGTTTTTTCCATAATTGTTTACACCCCTTTAGGGGATGCGGGTTTAATTTACAATATTAACATAAGCTGACAACCCATGTAATCCCCCCTCCCTGCCAAAGCCACTTTCTTTATAACCTCCGAATGGTGAGGATGGATCGAATTTATTAAACGTGTTCGCCCACACTACCCCGGCTCTCATCCTGCGAGTCATGTTAAATATCTTGGAACCTTTATCTGTCCATACGCCGGCACTCAATCCATAAGGAGAGTTATTCGCCTTTTCAATGACTTCATCATCTGTTCTGAAAGTAAGGATCGATAATACAGGTCCAAAGATCTCTTCCTGTGCTATCCGGCTGCTTTGCGCCACATTGGTAAACATCGTGGGCCGGCAAAAGAATCCTTTTCCCGGTAAACGACAGGAACTTTCATACATCTCGGCCCCTTCCTTTTTGCCGATACTGATGTATTTAAGGATCGTTTCTAATTGCTGTCTTGAGTTGATGGCGCCTATATCCGTATTCTTATCTAAAGGATCGCCAACGATCAGCGTTTCGATCCTGTCACGCAGCTTCTTTATGACCAGTTTAGCCACAGATTCCTGTACATATAATCTGGAACCGGCACAGCAAACATGGCCTTGGTTAAAATAAATACCATTGATCACACCTTCTACGGCCTGATCAATGGGGGCATCTTCAAAAATAATATTGGCGGCCTTTCCACCCAGCTCCAGTGTTGCTTTTTTATCGGTGCCGGAAATGGCCCTTTGAATGATCTTTCCCACTTCGGTTGACCCGGTAAAGGCGATCTTATTTATATCCGGGTGATTAACGATGGCTGCCCCTGTGTCACCGGCACCCGTTATTATATTTACAACTCCTGGCGGTAATCCTGATTCCTGGATGATCTCAGCCAGTTTTAATGCGGTCAAAGGGGTTGTTTCGGCAGGTTTTAATACAACGGTGTTACCTGTTGCAATGGCCGGGGCTATCTTCCAGGCAGCCATCAGCAGAGGGAAATTCCAAGGAATGATCTGTCCGGCAACGCCCAACGGTTCCGTGATCCTGTTGGGGAAAGCATATTCAAGTTTATCGGCCCAACCTGCATAATAAAAGAAATGATTGGCGGCCGTGGGCACATCAAAGTCCCTGCTTTCCTTGATAGGTTTGCCTCCATCGAGTGATTCGATAATGGCCAGCTCCCGGGCTTTTTCCTGTACCATCCTCGCGATACGGAATATATATTTGGCTCTTTCTTTAGCTGGCATTTTCTTCCACACTTTATCATAAGCATTCCTGGCTGCTTTTACTGCTTTGTCCACATCAGCCTCACCGGCGTCTGCCACTTCGCTTAATTTTTCTTCATTGGCCGGATTGATCGTGTCAAAATATTTTTTACTTAATGGCTTTTGCCATTCGCCATTGATGAAGAGATCATATTGTTTATTTATTGTGGCTGCGCTCTTACTTTCAGGCGCGGGAGCATAGCTCCAGGAAGTATCGAACTTTAATTTGAGGGTATTGTTTTTTGTTTTAGCCATTAGTATCGTTGAATGGTTTAAGAGTTTAAGGGTTTAAAGGTTATCTCTTACGGGTACCCTTCACTTCTGTTTTTTGAAGATATTCAATAAGTTTTTGAAGCATTGCACTGATTCGAACAGCCATTACAAAAAACTCATCAAACTGTTGTTGATTAATATAATTACGATCCACTGTCCTGTATAGCTGTGAGCGGAACTCTCCACAGGAACCTTTTGCATAACCCAAAAACTGAATAAACTCGGCCCTTGTTCCCCTTTCAAAGCCTTCCGCAATATTATCCATGATAGAACCAGAAGAACCCTCAATTTGACCAATCAGGCGAAAGCTTTTTTTAAAATTTCCTTCGTCGATTAACGCTCCAACCTTTTTACATAACTCTCGCGCTAATTTCCATGCTTCAATTTCTTCAAATCTCTTGATCGTGGCCATGATATTATCTTTTCAAATTTAAAAACCCTTAAACCCTTAAACCCTTGAACCCTTGAACCCTTGAACCCTTAAACCCTTAAACCCTTGAACTAATCCACACTGAAATAATTCGCACTCTGATACACCCCCGTTTTTTCTTTCACGATCTGCATCAGCACATCATTAGCCAAACTACTGGCCCCAAAGCGGAACCAATGGTTGTTTAACCAGTCTTCTCCTAATACTTCTTTCACCATGACCAGGTAATGCAGGGCCAGTTTGGATTTAGAAATTCCCCCCGCGGGTTTCATCCCGATCATCTTTCCCGTTTTATAATAAAAATCTCTTATCGCTTCCAGCATCACTAATGTTACCGGCAGGGTAGCAGCCGGCTGAATTTTCCCTGTGGATGTTTTTATGAAATCGGCGCCTGCGTGCATGGCTATATCACTGGCCCGGCGAACCTTATCAAATGTTCCTAGTTCCCCGGTTTCAAGTATCACTTTCAGCCTGGCGTTACCACAGTTTTCTTTGATGCTGGCAATCTCATCAAACACAAAATTGTATTCACCGGCATGAAATTTCCCGCGGCTGATCACCATATCCACTTCATCTGCTCCTTCATTGACCGCATACCGGGTATCCCGGATCTTGATCTCTCTTGGCGCCTGTCCGCTTGGAAAAGCTGTGGCGACAGAAGCTACTTTTATTCCCGAGCCTTCCAGGGCTTTTTTGGCCACTTTCACCATCGAGGGATATACACAGATCGCGGCAACAGTGGGTATGCCCGCAACGGCGTCATGGGGATGCATCGCCTTATAACAAAGTTGTTTTACTTTACCATCTGTATCTTTTCCTTCCAGGGTGGTCAGGTCGATCATATTCAGTACCAGCTTCAATCCATTTACTTTGGATTCTTTTTTGATACTGCGTTTGGTAAAACGGGATGCCCTCTCCTCCACTCCCACCTGGTCAATATGGGTTGAAAATGAAAAATCTGCATGAACCGCAGGGCTTTTTATCGGGAATTTGGCAAGGGCCATCAGAGTATGTATAAATATTATCAAAGATAACCAAAGTTCCGGGGATAGGTTGCTATACTGTATGCAGAGAATTTCATGAAGTGTTCAGTGCACATTGAGATTTGCCAGGTAAGACAATTCTCTGATCAATCCTCTATCTCTGCGCGCGAACCCAAATTAACCCGCTCCCCGGGAAAAGGGGAACGGGTAGTTTAGCGTCAAAGTATAGCAATTTATCAATTAATTGTTCAACATAAAGCCGATTGCGCTAAATTCGGCTTACTTAAAACTAAACTGAAAATGAGAAAACCCGGCTTATGGCTGACCTTGGTATGCAGTTTATTGCTTTGCATATCGGCATTCGCGCAGCCCACTTTCCCCGAAAACGGCGTTGCTGACCCCCGCCATGGAAATTATGCATTTACAAATGCCACTATTGTAAAAGATCCCCTCAACACATTAAGTAATGCTACTATGGTGATCAAAGACGGAAGGATCCTTGCAGTAGGTGTTGGCCTTCCTGTGCCTGCAGGTGCAGTGGAAGTTGATTGCAAGGGTAAATACATTTATCCTTCATTTATTGACATCTATACGGATTATGGTACACCTCAGCGTCAGCAACAACAGGGTGGCAACTTCAATTTTTTTGCGCAGCAACAAATTGAAAGCAGTGTTAAAGGGCCTTTCGGATGGAACCAGGCCATCAAATCGGATGTGGATGCTTATAAAGTTTTTAATGTGAATGATGCGGTTGCAAAGCCCTTGCGGGAAGCCGGTTTTGGAACTGTGCTCACGCATGTAACGGACGGTGTTGCGAGAGGTACGGGAGCTGTAGTAACTCTTGCCAATGAAAAAGAGAACCTGGTGGTAATAAAAGAAAAGGCTTCGGCCAATTATTCTTTCAACAAAGGAACTTCTACCCAGTCTTATCCCAGTTCAATGATGGGTTATATTGCCCTGTTACGACAGACCTACCTGGATGCTAACTGGTATAAAGGCAAACCTTATCTTGAGGGGTTCAATGCCACTCTCCAGTCATGGAACGATAACCAGAATCTGCCCCAGATCTTTGAAGCCAATGATAAATGGAATGATCTGAGGGCTGACAGGGTCGGGGATGAATTTGGAGTTCAATACATTATCAAAGCAGGCCAGAATGAATACCAGCGCATCAAAGAAATGAAAGCCACTAACGCGAGTTTTATCCTTCCACTCAATTTTCCGCAGCCACAGGATGTGGAAGACCCGAATGATGCCCGTTTTGTTTCTCTCGAGGATATGAAACATTGGGAGTTGGCGCCTACCAATCCGGCAGCCTTTGAAAAAGCCGGTATACCTTTTTGTATTACCACAGCGGATCTCAGGAGTATGACCTCATTCTGGACGAACCTGCGCAAAGCAATGGACTATGGTTTGAGTGAAGCAAAAGCAATGGAAGCCCTGACCATAACACCGGCAAACTTGCTGGGTATTTATGATAAAGTAGGAAGCCTCGATCCCGGTAAGCTGGCTAACTTTTTAATAACCAGCGGACCCATTTTTAATGAGAAGACAAATATTATCTATAATTATGTGCAGGGGATTAAATACAATGTTAAGGATGACATTAATTTTGCCGGCACCTATAATCTTTCGATTAATACACCAACCGGAGTTGAAAACTATACCCTCGATGTCAAGAGTACCAGCTCAGCCACCATGTCCGGAAAGGACAGTATGAATACCAAATTCAGTTTTGACGGTAAACAGGTTAAACTTAGTTACGCCCCCGTACCCAAAAGACAAAGACCTGCAACGGTTCCTGGTGATACAACAACAAGAAGAAGTGGTTTCCCCGGTAGGTTTGGCAGTGGCGGAGACCAGCCTTTACCCGCATCTGCCACAAGATTAAGCGGTATGAGCAGCGGTACCGAATGGAATGGTACAGGCCTGGATTCATCGGGGAATTCGTTAACATGGACTGCTGTCTTAACTAAGGCGGCTGAAATAAAACCCGACAGTGTAAAGAAAAAAGATCCTCCTGTTCTTGGGAAAGTTACTTATCCTTTTATGCCATACGGATGGGCTGATGATCAACAACCAAAACAGGAAACGATACTGATCAAAAATGCGACTGTCTGGACCAGCGAAAAAGAGGGTGTTTTACAAAATACAGATGTATTGCTCAGGAACGGGAAGATCGCGGCTATCGGAAAGAACCTGAACGAACCCGGCGCCAGGATCATTGATGGCACGGGCAAACACCTTACTCCCGGTATTATTGATGAACATTCGCATATTGCGGCTGCCTCCATCAATGAAGGAGCACAATCGGTAACATCTGAAGTAAGGATCGGTGATAACCTGAATCCCGAGGACATTAATATCTATCGCCAGTTAAGCGGGGGAGTTACCACTTCACACATACTACATGGATCAGCTAATCCGATCGGTGGACAAACGCAATTAATAAAACTCCGCTGGGGTTTGAATGACAATGAAATAAAATTTAAGAACTCCGATGGGTTCATAAAATTTGCACTCGGGGAAAATGTAAAACGGACAGCTTCTACAACGGGTAATACCCGTTATCCTGATACAAGGATGGGAGTAGAACAGGTATTTGTGGATGCATTTACCAGGGCCAAAGATTATAAAAAAGAATGGCAGGATTATAATAATGCAAAAGACAAAAAAGGATTGTCGGCTCCACGGCGCGACCTGGAGCTGGATGCGCTGGTAGAGGTACTGGACAACAAGCGGTTTATTACCTGCCACTCTTATGTACAAAGTGAGATCACAGGTTTGATCGATGTGGCCGATAAGATGGGTTTCAAAGTAAATACATTTACCCATATACTGGAAGGCTATAAAGTGGCCGATAAAATGCTGAAACACGGGTCCAATGCATCAACCTTCTCCGACTGGTGGGCCTATAAAGTGGAAGTGGAAGATGCGATCCCTTACAACGCAGCAATTATGGTTCGGGTAGGTCTCAATGTTGCCATCAATTCGGATGACGCTGAAATGGCAAGACGGCTTAACCAGGAAGCGGCCAAAACGATCAAGTATGGCGGTCTTAGCCCGGAAACAGCTTTGGACCTGGTCACCATCAACCCGGCGAAGATGCTGCATGTAGATGACAGGGTCGGCAGCCTGAAAGTGGGAAAAGATGCTGATATGGTGTTATGGTCAGACAATCCGCTGAGCATTTATGCAAAATCATTATACACGATCGTGGATGGCACCATCTATTTCGACAGGGAAAAAGATAAGCAAATGGAAAAAGATATTACAGCAGAAAGGGCAAGACTGGTGAAGAAAATGAACGGTGAAAAAAGAAGCGGGGTCCCCGTGATACCGGCCCAGCCTACTTACCAGATCGAGCATACCTGCAGCGATTATAGCCATAACCATGGCTTGCTGGTAATCGAAACGGACGACCTGGATGATATTGATAACAATTAAAATTATTATAAATGAAAAGGTTATTTTTTCTTGCGATACTTGTTTCCCTCACTGTTGCCATTCATGCCCAGTCAAATGTATTGCCGGGCGCTCCCCAGAAAGGCCTGATGTATATTAAGAATGCCACCATTCATGTGGGTAACGGGACTGTTATAGAGAACGGGATCATCCAGATACGTGACGGAAAGATCGAAAAAGTAGGTAAGGATATTGTCATTCCTGCCGGAGAGTCAAACGTAGTGGATGCAAAAGGAAACCAGGTTTATCCCGGACTGATCCTTCCCGTCACCACGCTTGGTCTTATCGAGATCGGCGCGGTAAGAGCTTCCAACGATTCAAGGGAGATCGGGGATATGAACCCCAGCGTCCGTTCAATTGTCGCTTATAATACAGATTCCAAAGTGATCAATACGCTTCGGTCCAATGGAATTCTGGTAGCAAACATTGTTCCGCAAGGCAGTTTTCTTGCCGGTTCTTCATCTGTTGTCCAGCTGGATGCCTGGAACTGGGAAGATGCTTCTTATAAAACCGATGCAGGAATGCATTTATTCATGCCATCCCTGATGCCCCGCCCTAGTTTCGGGAGAGGTGGTGGTGGTGGTGGTGGCCGCGGTCCGAATGCCGGTCAACAATCTGATCCGGTGAAAGAAGGATTGGAACAGATCGATAAACTAAAAACCTTTTTCCGTGAAGCGAAAGCCTATAGCGGTGTGACTACACATGATGAGACCAATCTCAAATATGAATCCGTAAAGAATCTTTTCAATAAGAGCCAGAAACTTTATGTGCATGCCAATACGGTGAAACAAATGCTGGTAGCTATTGATCTGGAAAAAGAGTTCAATTTTGACGTCGTGATCGTGGGGGCAAGCGAAAGCTGGCAAATTCCTGACCTCTTAAAACAGCACAATATTTCTGTGATCCTTCAGCAAATGCATAGCCTGCCGACGGCGCCGGACGATGATGTGGATCAGCCTTATAAAACAGCTGCCACTTTGCAAAAAGCCGGTGTATTGTTTGCTATCTCGGATGATGACGCACAAACCCGTGGAAGGAATCTGTCATTTAATGCGGGTACTGCAGCTACTTATGGCCTGACCAAAGAAGAAGCCCTTGCTGCGATCACCTTAAATGCCGCCAAAATAATGGGAGTCGCTGATAAAACGGGAAGCATTGAACCGGGGAAAGACGCCAATATCATTATCAGTTCAGGGGATATCCTTGACATGGCCACCAGTAATGTAACGGATGCATTTATTCAGGGAAGAGAAATAAATCTCGACAATAAGCAAAAACAACTCAACGACAGGTACGAGCAGAAATACCAGATAAAAGGGAAGAAAGGTTTCTAAACAGTGAATAGGTAAAAGATAATAGATAATAGTTTCTTCAATCCGAAATTATCTTACCGATTGAATATGCTATTATCGGATTGGCTTGGTTGTTAGAGCACCGAGGTCCATCCGAAAAAAATCTCCCGCTGTCGGCGGGAGATTTTTTTATTTAAAACCAGGTCAATTATTTCATGGTCATGGCATCTGTGATCTGTTTGGATAATTTAGCGACATAGTCGCTGAACTTTTCATACTCATCTGAATTAGAGACTAATTTCTGACCAAGTTTCATGGATCTTGAAGACCAATCAGATATCTTACCTGACAGATCCTTGATCTTGGTCGCATCTTTTGCTTTGTAAGCCTCTATAATTGATGTCATAAAAGCAGTGTAGTCACCGGCAAACTTCTGAATTTCAGCATCTCCAAACTTGGGGACATCACCCGTGGCTGTATTTTCTGAAGTTGTCATCGTCGTTATGTGAGTAGTAGTATTGTCTGAGTTTGTGTCTTCTTTTTTCTTGCTTTTACAAGCCGTCACCATCAGGGAAAGAAACGCAACAACAGGAAATAGTTTTTTCATGACAATTTTATTTTGGTTGTTAATTATGGGGGTCAAATCTAATGATTACTTTGATGGTGGCGGAGTTTGTAAAAGAGTTTGGTATTGATGTCGTGATTCTGGTTGGTAAAAAGTGCAGGACAGTAAAAGACATACTCAAATTAAACAATATTGTTAATTAGCGCCGAAAATTGAACCTGGAAAATAGGCAGACTCAATTGTACGAAAGGAATAAGAATAGGGTAAAATAGTGAAGCTGCCTGCAGGCAAATGATAGGTAATTATAGGTTATAAACCCGGTGAATTATATTGGATTGAAGACACAATAATGTTTTAACGATAAATAATTATTTTCTATCACCTATATTTATCTCCCTAAAAAAAACCTCCCGTTGTTGACGGGAGATTTTTTATTGTAAAAGCAATTATTTTCCTTGTGCCATCATTGTCACGGCATCACTCATATCCTTTGATAATTTAGTCATATAGTTTTGGAACTTAGTCGCCTCATCCGTGTTAGTAGCTAATTTCATGGCAATACCTGGGGTTTTTGTAGCCCATTCAGCTGCTTTTGTTGATAGATCCGAGATTTTGGACATGTCTTTTGATTTGTAAGCTTCAACAAAACCAGTTACAAAAGCCGTGTAGTCATCCACATATTTTTGTACTTCGGCGTCTGCAAATTTAGGAACATCACCCGTGACTGTGTTGTCACTCGTAGTGGTAGTAGTCGTGGTGGTGGTCGTAGTGTCATTAGTTTTTGGCTCTTCTTTTTTCTTGTTTTTACAAGCTGTCATGAGACAAAAGAGTGCAATAATGGG
>JADGPW010000101.1 GCA_017882265.1 Chitinophagaceae bacterium
CAAGTATAGACGGGATATATACTTTCGCGGTGCAGCCGTTCCGCATTAGTCTCATGGCTTCATCAAGGCCTTTTATCATACCCCCGGGGCCGGCGGTTCCCACTGTAAAGCTCAAAGGCTCTACATGATGGAAACTCGTATCCGTATTACTGTCAAATCTCTTTCCTGAGAAACTGGTCCCGATATAGTTGACCGAAACATAGTTACCGGAATCGATCAGGTTACCTGTTCCGGGGGTGATCATTTGCACATAGGCGCCGGAAGGGGTCCTTTGAACAGTAATATTTTTATCGGCAAGATATTTCCCTAAAAAAGCCACTTCACCGACCAGCCATGCCTGTTTCATATTTGTTTCATCGACATGCGCCAATGAATCCGAGGTAAAGACAGCCAATACTTTCACATAAGTAACGATCCGGTCACCATTGTGGAATTGAGGAGGTACATTTTGCGGTAACCGCCTGATGAAGGTATCCATCATTTGAGTGGCTACCACGCTATCACCAACTTTTAGCTTTGTCCAGAGTTCAGACATATCGTAAGGCTGCGTCGTCGGGCTTACCGGAATGTAGATAGGCAATTTCCCTGCTGTTGAAAAATAAACACTGTCTTTTACCTTTTGTGTAAAATTCAGCTTTACAATATTACCAGCCACTATTTTTTGGGTGCCTTTTCCTTCATACAACTGGTAAGGCATACCACCCGGGGTTTTGCGGTATGATACTTTACTGCAACCCGCCAGGAAGGAGGCGGCACAAAATATTAATAAGAATTTTTTAAAGGTGTTCATACATTTATTTTATTTATTATAAAAGATTTTCATTTTCTTTCAATACCTGTTTAAAATAGGCAACGGTTTTTTCCAGCGAGTCACTGCTGCGGCCACCGGCAGCATTAAAATGTCCGCCCCCTTCAAAATATTTCCGGGCAAAAGCATTGCAGTCAAAATCATCTTTGCTCCTGAAACTCCATTTACGTTCCTCGTCCCGGTCAATGACCAACGCCACTAATTTAATACCTTGTATGGATTGGGGGAAATTTACCAGTCCTTCTGTATCGCCGGTTTTGATCTGGTATTTCTGCAGGTCAGATTTAGGGACGGCGATCAGCACCGTATTGTATTCATAAAAAACCTCCATCCTGTGCAGGAGGACATGCCCGACAAACCGCAAGCGGTTTTCCAGGAAGTTATCAAATAATTTTTCATGCACCGGGCCATGGTTCAGCCCTCTTGATTTAAGATCAGCAACCAGGCTATGAACGCCCGCATGTGCGGAGGAGAAACGGAAAGAACCTGTATCCCCTACCACTCCCGCATATATGCATTCACCCACTTCTTCATTTATCTTATCTGCATGACCCGAACCGATAATAAAATCGTAGATCATTTCGCAGGTAGAGCTTTTGGTAGTGTCGCTGATGCCGTAATCAAAAGAAGCCGCATCGGGCTCCTGGTGATGATCAATAAGGATCTTGGTACAGGTTAACTGTTTTAATTCTTCTGTCAGCGTTTTGGTGCGATGAAAAATATTAAAATCAAGACAAAAAAGCCAGTCCGCATTATCTAATATCCTTTTCGTTTTTTGTTTATCCATTTCATAGTCCAACACTTCTTTTACCCCGGGCATCCAGTTTACCCAACCTGCCCAATTAGTGGGTGAAACAACCGTAACAGTATGCCCAAACTGAACCAGGAAATGCCGCAACGCCAGTGATGACCCCATGGCATCCGCATCAGGCTTCTGATGCGTAGTAATGACAATGTTACGGGGCTGCGTTAAAAGCGGGAATATTTCCTGGATGGGTTTCATTGTAAAGTGTGCAAAAGTAAGTGTAAATGAGGAAAAAAGATAAAAACTAAAAGAGAAAAGCTAATAGTGAAAAGATAAAAGTTCCCTTAGTCCGAAACTGCTTTCCCAAATAGCAGCCTCGCTTATTCCAGATTTGAAATCTTTACAATCCAAATAGAGGTGATCGATCTGAATGAACTATTATCTATACACTTTTAACTTTTATCTATTTTATCTATTTCATCTTTTCGAACTACCTTCGCGGCGCAAAAAACAAATAACAAACCTAAACATGAATAATCGAACATTTACTATGATCAAGCCGGATGCAATGAATAACGGCTTTGCCGGCGCTATCCTTGACCGGATCATCCAGGAAGGATACCGGTTCCGGGCTATGAAAATGACCAAACTGACCCCTGAAAAAGCTGCTGAATTCTATGCCATACATAAAGACAGACCTTTTTTCGCCGATTTGGTGGAATTCATGTGCAAAGGACCGATCATTGCCGCCATACTGGAAAAAGAAAATGCCGTAACCGATTTCCGCAAACTGATCGGCGCTACTGATCCGGCCAGAGCCGATAATGGCACGATCAGAAAATTATATGCAAACTCAGTTGGTGAAAATGCCATACATGGCAGCGACAGCGATGAGAATGCAAAAATGGAGGGCGATTTTATGTTTTCGGTGCTGGAACAATTTTAAACGAAAGAGAAATTACAAAGAGAACGGGTCTCCTTCCCAGGAAGACCCGTTCTTCAAACGAACAAATAATGTGTTGAGAGCTAATTTTTATCTTGTGTAAAGTGAAAATTAAAATAGGTGAGTTTGCTTATATAGCCGCCTTCTTTATGGATCAATCCTACATCCATTGTTAATTCATAGGTGCCAGGGTCAAGGTCTAATTCATTATAGGGCACAAAGATCTGTAAGTCGTCATACACAGCCGGGTCATAAGCCGGTTTAACTTCCTTATACACGGCTACTTCGCCGGCGGCACTGTTATATTTTTTGTTCTTATCCATTAACAAACCGCCTTTAGCATTATTGTACAGGAAATAAACCGCAGCCATAGCATCCATGTCTTTCATTTCGTATGCCGTGAATTTAAGATGCAATAACATTCCCTTTTCCCCATTATTCATAACATCGTAATCTACCCACATTTTATCAAAACTGGCCCTGGGACCTGTAACAGGCGCCGGATGATCTTTTATAACAATCGCCGGGGCTGTAGCGCCCCTGTTCCTGTCATTCTGCGTAAATTCAATGTCATACTGTTTTAGCCATGCAATGGTGCCTCCGGCTTTATACAGCAATTGAACATCAATAGTAAGATCATAAGAACCCGGATCAAGATCAAATTCATCATAGGGCATAAAGAGCTGTACATCATCATACACCGAAGCGTCATACAAAGGTGTAATATCCTTTCCAACTGATAACTGTCCTGTGTTGGTATGGTATTGATCTACTTTACCCTTGTGTATAATGTACGAACCCGGAGCCCCGTTATTATAAGCAATATAAGCACCCAGGTAAGCGGAAACTCCCTTCATATCATAGGCTGTGAATGAAATATGCATCATCATTCCATAACGATTCCCTTCTGTTACTCCATAATCCACCCACATTTTCTGCAGGGTCCCGCTGGGATCATTGATCGGTGAACCGGATACTTTTACCGAAATACCGGTTATCAGCATAATTACTGGCAACAAGAAGAGCTTTTTCATATTTTATGGTTTAATATATATCACAAATGGCGCGAAATTATCCCTTC
>JADGPW010000102.1 GCA_017882265.1 Chitinophagaceae bacterium
ATTATGAAAATGAACAGGTGGTAAGAAATAAAAAATATAAATGCCTGAAGCAACTGGAGCAAATGCTGGAAGGCAAACCCGAATTAAAACTATTATTGAAAAACCTGTTAAATGGATAAACCGTCTCACGATATGACCGAAGTCCTTGTTCGTTATCTGGACGGTGAATTGACCGGGAGCGAAGAGGAAGACCTGGAGCGGCAACTGGCTGTCGATCCTGCATTGCAGCAGGAGTATGAAAACCTCAGGCTATCACGGGAATCTATCCGCTATTATGGATTGAAGGAAAAAGTGGCCGGTGTGCACGGGCAAATGATGAAAGAATTAAAGACACCGGTGAGGAAGATGAGTTCCGCAAAGAAAATAATCCGGTATACAATTGCCGTCGCCGCCAGTGTGGTATTATTGGTAGGGGGATTCCTGGCCTACCAGTTTTATACCTTATCATCCAACAAGATTTTTGCATCGAATTACCAATCCTACGAATTAGGGAACCTGAGAGACGGGAACGAACAACCGCTTTCAGCGGTGGAACAGGCTTACCAGGCTAAAGATTACCGGCAGGTGGTCAAACTTGTTAAGCAATCTGATTCCGCCACGGTAAAAGAAACTTTCCTGGCAGCCATGTCAAACGAGGAACTGGCTAATAACCCGGCTGCTATTATACAATATAAAAAGGTAATAGCCGGAAGCGGCACCCAGGGTTCGAACATTATTAAAGATGCGGCGGAATATTATTTAGCCCTGGCTTATTTACGGAACAAAGATTACGATTACGCCCTGGAGCTTTTGCGGAAGATCAAGGACGATCCCAGCCACCTGTATCATTCAAAGATCACGGGTAAACTCACCCTCCAGCTGAAGATGCTGAAATGGAGGTGAATATCGAACAGATGAACAAGGAATTCAGAATGTCGAAATGCGTACATACCTTATATTCCCTGATTTCTTTTGAGTTTGGGAATTACTTCGTCTGTTCTTAAATTCTTGTTCATCTGTTCGACATTCTTCCCGTTTTCCCGCCCTTCCCGGCTATTTTATTTAAGATCAGATTTAGGATTACCACAGAAGTATAGAGGTCCTGCGTCTGTTTAAAGGATCCAGTTTCTTTGCCTGCTTTTGCTTTGAGGTTACAACTTTCCGTGCCGCGTTGACCTATACATGAAAATTTATTCATTAAAAGCTAAAAGTGCAACTATGAAAAAAAGTATTTGTTTTACAGCGATCGTATTATTGCTCCTTTCTGTTATATTCTATTCCTGCCAGAAAGATCTTGCGGGCAGTAATAATTTAACCAACCTGAATAAGCCCCATGCGGCCGCCATTTTCTTAACAGATGACCCTACACCGGTTTTTGACAGTGTATTCATTGACATTCAGAAAATCGAGGTAAAGGTGGAGGATGATTCATTTCCTGATGGAGGCTGGGTGAATCTTTTGATCAGGCCCGGCGTGTATAATATCCTTCGTTTCCGTAACGGGCTTGACACCTTGTTTGCCACCGGCGTGTTGCCGAATGCAAGAATTCAAAAGATAAGAATGACCCTGGGTACTCAGAACAGTGTGATGAAAAACGGTATAAGCACCCCGTTGAGTGTACATGATAATGACAGGCAGGTGATCGCCGATCTTGGCGATGCCAGTTTTGAGATCACCCTGACGGGCCAGGTGCAGTTTTGGATAGATTTTGATGCCAGCCAGTCCATACAGGTGGATAACAGCGGATCGGGTAGCGGGAATGGGTACAGGTTAAGGTCACATATCAGCATATTCAGCCGTTCACATTCCGGGCAGATTGAAGGAAAAGTGTTACCCCATGCCGCCAATGCCCTGGTCATGGCTATCAAAGGGACCGATACCACGATGGCGGTTCCTGATGATGGGGATGGTGAGTTCAAAATATCCGGATTGAATGCCGGAACCTATCGTGTATTTTATGATGGCCGGAATAATTATAATGATACAACCATCAATAATGTAGTTGTTGTCAACCGTGAGGATACGCATTTACCTGTAATTACTTTACACCTGTGAGAAATTGGAAATTGGGAAATTGGGATCCGGATAGCTATCGGGAGGGAAACCGGGAAATTTATGTGGCATCAAAAAAGTGAGAGGTTAGTCTTTAAGAAAATTTCCCAATTTCCGGTAGTGTCCGGTTTTGAACCACATAGGAACATAGGCACATACCTACCCGACTGCGTCATTCAGGCGGGGAAATACACACATAGTACCCTATGTGGCCCCTATGTTTGCTATGTCCTATGTGGTTCAAAAATCGAAAATCGGACACTACCCAATATCCCAATTCCACTTTTCCCAATTCCTTATTTTGGCATTCTCTTTCTATTCACCAGCATATACAAAATGGCTCCGGTAATGATAGCAATGGATATCCACCACCAGTTGGAGGAGTTATGTTTCTGCTCGTAATTACCAATGAACAGAAGATGCGCCCAATAATTCGGAGTTTTAAAACGGGGGTCTATCTCTTTATCATTCAATAGGTCAAGCTTGGCCTGTTGCAGGGCTTTGTCCTTTGTATAATTTTTATCCAGGTAATAATGCAGCCGCTGCATAATAAATGAAGTACTGATATCTTCGGCCTTCCACAAAGAAGTAATGATATTGGAACAACCGGCATAGGCAAAAGCTCTTGATAAACTCATCAGCCCTTCGCCTTTCACCAATTGCCCGGTTCCTGTTTCGCAGGCGCTGAGGATAACAAGTTCAGTAGAATCGAGCTGCAGATTATAGATCTCCTGTGCATAGAGTTTATAATCATCCTTACCGGGATAAAAGGCAATAAATGAACGGAGCGGCGACTCGTTATTCACGCTGGCATGGGTAGCCAGGTGGATGATACCGTAATGACCGGCGTTTTGAAGGAAATTATTTTTATCCGCCGCAGAATCAATCAGGATATTCCCTTTCAATTGGCTGATCTCTTCCCGCGAAGCCGGCAAAGCGCCAAGCAGGGTACCCGTGGTATCGCGATAGCCTTTTGACGCAAAGGGTGCAAATGCCAGAATCCCTTTTTCTTTTTTAGCATGATCCTCTTTGCCCAGTAAAGCGGTGGAAAACTGGTATTGAACAGCATATTTTTCAACTAGGAAGATATTGTTCTCATCTTCAAGCGCTTCAAACGGCAAATAGTTTAGTTCGTCATCCGGAATTATAATAAGCCGTTTAATATTGGGTAAAAAGCTGGCGACCGGTTTTATCAATATGCGGTATAAGGAGGCGGAAAGATCATCACCCTGGTATTTTTGTTCAGCAGTTACATTGTGAAGTGTCATTTTGAAAGAATCCAGTTTTTCAAAGAAACCGGGACCAATCGGGGTGAGCCGATACTCAAATTTGTTACCCGTCACCAGTAATACCAGTAATTCCTTATCGGATAAATGATAGGAGAGTAGTGCCGTGGTATTGTCAAGATCCTTCTGCAGATCATTCACGGCGGGTATCCGATCCGTAAATTGTTTTTCACGGTCAGGGACTACGTTGTTAAGCATTTCCTGTACTTTGCCTAATTCGATCTCGTCATCCCGAACCGCATCATTGATATTCTTTAACTGGAGACTGTCTGTGATGCCGGCGGCTTTCAGTGAAAACCTTGTGATGGCTGTCCGCAAGGAATCCTGCCGGCGATAGAATTCACTGTCCTCCTTATTTATTTTTCGCAGTCCATTTGCCTGGATGTTCAGTGAAAGTATAGACGCTTTGTTGCGCTGGTCAAAAAGATAGGCTTCTTCCAGGTAAATCCTTTTTTGCGTGAGGTCATAAAGCTGCAGGCTGACATCAATGGGTTTACTGTGCGCGGTATATTTTATTTTATTAAGGAATAAGCGTGCCTCATCGGAATCATAGGTTCTTTCTACATGATCTGCCAGGCTAAACGCGGACCGGTAGGTGTTCAGGGAAGTTTCCAGCCATTTTATGTCTTTTTGCTGGGTATACAATAAAGCCATCGCATCGGCTTTCGCTACCAGGGCATTGAAAAGATTGATATAGGAAAAGACCTCGTTGAACCGGGAGGGGTTCTTATTAATATCGGTTTCGTTGAATGTAGAGGTGAATTGTTGCAGGGATTGCTGGTAGTAGTCAAGAGCCTGCGGAAGTTTGTTCTCATTTACGAGTTGATCCCCCAGGTATTTAAGCGTAAGACCTGCCTGCACATTTTTTTGCTGCCCGTTCCATTTTTGATTTTCCGCTATGGCCCGCTGGTAATAATATTTGGCAGAATCAAACTGGTTGAGGCTGGTATAGGCTTGCCCGATATCATTCAGTAAACGCACATTCCTGTTGTTGGCATACACCACCTGTTTATAATACCCGATAGCTTTCAGGGGGTTGCCTAATTTAGAATTAATGGTGCCGATATTATGAAGGATATCATTTGTATTGACCGAACCGGGCAGGATGTCCTGGTAGATCGTATTGGCCGCCTGGAATTCTTCAAGACGGGTAAGGGTGGCAGCTAAATTGATCTTATAATTTACGAGCAGGCCTTTATAGGCGGGTTCATTCGGACTCAGCAGATCAATGGCTTTTTCAAAATAGTTTTTTGCCTGGCTGAAATTACCGGTTTCATAGTACATGGCGCCAAGTGTATTATACAA
This sequence comes from Chitinophagaceae bacterium, assembly GCA_017882265.1. Classification (GTDB taxonomy): domain Bacteria; phylum Bacteroidota; class Bacteroidia; order Chitinophagales; family Chitinophagaceae; genus JADGPW01. The sequence continues at coordinate 4,623 of JADGPW010000102.1, forward strand.
ACGGCTGGTACCATCTAATGGGAGTTTATATTCACCGGCGATCAGCTCAGCCTGTTTATAGTTGATCAGTGCAGAATCAAATTGATTATTGCTGTATTCGATACCCCCCACAAAAAGATGGAGTTTGAATAAAAAAGAATCGGGTAGCGAAGGGAGTTTTGACCGGAGCCCAATTGCTTTAGTATAAGCCAGTTTCGCGGCATCCAGGCTGTCAAAATAATGCCAAAGAATACCGATCCTATAATAACAATGGAATGCCAGGGAATCGTCGCCTGCTTTTTCGATATCTGGTAATAACGCTATAAACAGGGCCAGGGTCCGCCTGTTCATCGCTTTTTCCAGTTCTTCCGTTTTTGCAGTATAGTTTGCCTGCGAGGAGAGTTCGCCGGCCTGGTGATATAAATTATCTGCTGCCAGGTATTTTTTCAGGTAGCCTGTCCTGTTGGTTACTTTTTGTTGGGAAAAAGCAAACAAAAGAAGAAAAATAAGAAGAAGTGATAAACTAAAACGGTTCATGCTAGGTGGACTGCCCAACAAATTTAGGTAGTCTCTTCATTCTGAAAGTTTTCGGTGCACTATGGTCACAAAGAACCACAACGGACACAAAGCCTTTCCTTAGTGTACTTTGTGGTCCTTCGTGTACTTTGTGATCCAAACTGGCAGACCCCTCAAATTTAACGGAAGAAGATGATTATTGATTTACAATTATGATACAGGGAGGTCTTGGTTTTGCTTCCCGGGCCGTTCGTGCGGTGATAGTTGTAGCAGTGCCGGTAAAGTTCCCTATAAAAACTCCCAGGTCGGCTCTGTCCTGCAAGGTCTGTAAAAGATCAGGAGCAACATCGGCTATCGTATTATAATAATATATGCGGACCTTCAGTTTATTCAGCGCTTTGCCACTTCCATCATTCAGCCGGTAATCAACGTCAAAATCCTTACGGCTGTCATTTTGAGGTATGGTGCCAAATATCCCATTGCGAACGGTTTGTGCCAGGTTGATCTGCCCGTTATTGGTCTTTATACTGCAACCTCCGGAATTGGCCACATTTCCTTCATCAAAACTGGAGCCTGACAGGGGAAGGACTCTCGAAACACTTGCATTATATACCGGCAAAGCCACCGAATCGCCGGTAGACAGATGATAGAAATGATCGGTAAAATTAATCCCTGATAAAACCACCAGGGTATTGGTAACGGTTCCGTCCGGGGCAGTATGGGTTATACGGTAACGCAAACCCGTTTCGCTTTGTGATACATTGATGGCGCCTGTATTATCGTCAATTTGAATTCCCTCAGGGAAACCTGAATAAACACCGGCGCGGTGAGAACTGGGATAAACTATATAATCACCAGAGCCAGGTTGCAGGTAAAGGATCGAATCGCCATAGCTGAGGTTATAAGGCGCTACTATATCACTATTGACCGGTTTGCTGCAGGAAAACAGGCCTATCGTAATAGCCAGCAGGAGAGTGATAATAAAAGTATGCTTCTTCATGAGAAGTTCTTTGGGTTTGGTGTATTCTAAACGTACAGATGTAACCCCCGGGTTGTCTTTTTCATAAAATATATTCAAAATTACCTCTCTTTATGAGAGGCAAACCATCATTTAGATCAGGATAGGAGGGCGAACATCGAACAAACGAACAATGAATATCGAATATCGAAGTTTGGCACATTTCTCAGAATTCTGCCCTTCATAATGATTCTTTATTACTTCATCTTTCTGAATTCCTTGTTCATTTGTTCGATATTCTTTTTAAATCCGTTTGCCCGGTATTATTTTATACATCAACTTTGGGCATCTACGCTGCAAAACGCCAGCCCTAACGAAAAATGACCATATGACAAGGATCGGGCTTATACGGGAAGGAAAGATACCTGCTGATAACCGGGTGGCTTTAACTCCCGCCCAATGCAAATGGATCGATAAGAACGCCCCGGGTATTGAAATTGTCGCCCAATCGTCTCAAACCCGGTGTTTCCCGGATAGGGAATACCAGATGGCCGGGGTCACCGTTAAAGATAACCTGGATGATTGTGATATACTCCTGGGGATAAAAGAAGTGCCGGTTGATCAATTGCTGGCGGACAAGACCTACCTGTTCTTTTCCCATACTAAAAAGAAACAGCCACATAACCAGGGATTGCTCAAAGCTATTTTAGCGAAAAAGATAACACTTATTGATTATGAATGCCTGGAGCATGATGACGGCCAGCGCATTATCGGGTTTGGCTTTTTTGCAGGGGTAGTAGGTGCGCATAATGGTATGATGGCTTATGGGCACAGGACCGGGTTATTTGAACTGGACAGGGTCTATAAGCAGCGAAGTTTTCGTGACCTGATCCATAATTATTTTGGATTGCGTTTACCAAATACCAAAATAGCGGTAACGGGTTCCGGCCGGGTGGCGCATGGTATTCTCGAGATCATGAACCTGATGGGTATACATGAAGTAGAGCCTGATGAATATATCAAGAGACGATTTTCTTATCCTGTATACACACAATTAAAAGGCGCTGAACTGTATCATCGTATTGAACCGGGTAACTATAACCGGGAAGAATTTCATGCCAACCCTTCAGCATATATCTGTAATTTTTTACCCTATGCCGAACAAACAGATATCTTAATGAATGGAATTTACTGGGAAGACCATGTGCCCCGGCTATTTGAAAAGCAGGATATAAAAGACGAGCATTTTATCATTCAGACCATTGCAGATATTACGGATGATACGAATGGTTCGGTTCCCATCAACCTGGGCGACCAGACCATTGAAGATCCCATATATGGGGTGGATAGGAATACGCTGCAAAAAACAGCGCCTTATTTACCCACTTCGATTGACATCATGGCGGTGGGTAATTTACCCAATGAATTACCGCGTGATGCTTCCCGTTATTTTGGAGAGCAGTTGATCAAGTATGTGCTGGATGACCTGATCAAAGGCGGTTCCGAAATAATTGAACGGGCGACCATTACCAATAATGGGGAGCTAACGAAGTATTTTGAGTATTTGAAAGAATTTGCAGCCGGGCAGTAGGCAGTTGGTCAGTCGGGCAGTTGGACAGTTGGGCAGTTGGGCAGTTGGACAGTTGGGCAGTTGGGCAGTTGGACAGTTGGGCAGTCGGGCAGTTGGGCAGTTGGGCAGTCGGGCAGTTGGCAGTTGGACAGTTGGGCAGTCGGGCAGCGTGTATTAAAGATGGAGGTAGTAATCTTTTAGAAGTCCGATAAATTCTTTGGTGTATTGTTCTTGATCATCCCGGATAGAAATTTCATCGATCATTGTTTCCACAGGTTCATTGTTTTTTAATTTCCCCATCAGCATGATGCGAAAATAATCATGGGTAATGGATTGTCTTACGAACACCATCTGTAGGATCGCCAGTTCATGTTTCCCTAAAAGATCTTTTATATCCGGATTTCTTTTATAAGGAAGCAAAAGATAGAATCGTCCATCGGGAAAAAGATTGTTTTTGATGATGCCGAGGAGTTCCTTTAATTCCAGTCCTTCATGCCGGGCGATATTCTTTTTGCTATCAGGGGAACGCAATTCATTCTCGTAGAAAGGCGGGTTACTGATTATACAATCATATTTGGCCTCAGGAATAAAAGTCCTGGCATCAATATTCATAATAGTTACCCGCTCATCCCAAGTCGAATCATCGAAATTTTCTTTCGCCTGTGCAGCAGCTTCCGCGTCGATCTCAATGGCATCGATCCTGACCAAAGGATTTTTCTGCGCTACCATCAACGACAATAAACCCGTACCTGTCCCGATATCCATAATATTTCCTATTGTCCGACTGCCAACTGCCCAACTGCCCGACTGCTGATTGCCCGACTGCAGACTGCCCGACTGCCCGACTGCCCAACTGCCCAACTGCCCTGCCACCCACGCCCCAAATAAACTAGCATCCGTTGTGACCTTCATCGCGCAACGATCCTGGTAAATGGTGAATTGTTTGAATTGGAAATATGGGTTGGACATCAGCCAATATAGGCTTTTACTTTTTTTTCAATTTCTTTTTTCACTGTGTTCCATTTCAGGTTTTTCTCCTGTAAGATGGGGGGCATTTCCTGAGGTTCAGCATCATCAAAATAGGTGAGGGCCCTGAATAATGCAAACAGATCTTTTGTTTTATATTTTTCCTTGTAAAGAATACAAAGTCTGTCAACTGTATAGTGCTGAAGTATATAGAACAGGTCAATAAAATCTTTTTTCACCCCCCTTTTGGTGATGGCGCCAAGTTTCATGGTTACAATGTCATCAAGAGAGGCTACCCGGATACCTTCTTCTATAAAGGGAGGCTGGGTGAAAAGATAAGGATAGACAAGAAAATCACACTTTACTGAATCAATTGTGTAGAAAAGGGCAATGCTGGTCCTGCTGATGAAATGTGCATTTTCGATCTCATTCAATCTGCCTTCGGTATAAAGCAGGTCTGTTTTTTTATCTGTAAATAGATAGGTATCTATAGAAATGCGATGCCCCCAGTAAAAGGCCAGGCCGGTACCTCCCACCAGGTTGAATTCAGTTAAAAAAACAAGTGAGTTTAGTTTTTCTAAAACGACAAATGTGGAAGCTGGTATTGCTTGTTTTTGTAACACTCAAAACTGGTTTTGGGTAATTCAAAAAAGAAGGAAACAAAACTCAATGTTCTGTCAAATAGATATCTTGCTTTCAGGGCAGCTTTTATTATCGTTTCATCGCCATAAAACTTCCTGATTTCCCTGAAATCATCCAGGTTCCCTCTCTCCAAAACCCTGACTATTATTGAATCGGCCTGTGACTGCCAGTCAATAAGACTGGTATCGGTGTCCCAGAAAAGTAAACTATTTAACGCCGGCATTTTCACACTCTAAAGTTACAAAAAATAACCCGCTTTACCACTCCGCCCTGGCCGAAGAAATGACGGATAGGTCAGCAAAATCACCGGCCAGGTATTTATAATAACCCGTGATGGCGATCATGGCCGCATTATCGGTACAGTATTCCAATGCGGGAATAAAAGTATTCCAGCCATACTTCTTCCCGGTTCCTTCAAATGCTGTCCGCAGACCACGGTTAGCGGATACGCCACCGGCCAGACAGATATTACGCATGCCGGTTTCGATTGTAGCCTTTTTTAACTTGTTGAGCAGGATCGTCACGATACGGTGTTGAATAGACGCACAGATATCCGGCAGGTTATCCCGGATGAATTTTTCTCTCTCTTCACCGGTGGCCATATATTCTTCTTTAAAGGAGTGGCTCTTGCCTGCATTTTGCAAAAAATAGAGGATAGAAGTTTTCAAACCGCTGAAACTGAAGTCGAGCCCGGGTACCTGGGGTTCGGGAAATTTGAACCGGTTGGGATCACCTTGCCGGGCGTATTTATCGATCAACGGACCACCGGGATAGGGAAGTCCTAATAATTTGGCCGATTTATCAAATGCTTCTCCTGCCGCATCATCAATGGTCTCCCCGATCACTTTCATTTGGGTGGGCGATTCACAGTGCACGATCTGGGTATGCCCGCCACTTACCGTCAAACATAAAAAAGGGAAACATGGTTTTGGATCAGCCTTACCATCTGAAAAGGAGGGGATCAGGTTGGCCAGCACATGAGCCTGCATATGGTGCACGGCGATCAATGGTTTATTTAAGGACAAGGCAAGAGATTTGGCAAACTGGCTTCCCACCAGTAAAGAGCCGATCAAACCAGGTGATTGGGTAAATGCAATACAGTCGACAGTTGACAGTTGGCAGTCGGCAGTCTTCAAAGCTGCATCCACCACCGGCACTATATTTTGTATATGCGCCCTCGATGCTAATTCTGGCACCACGCCTCCGTATTGCTCATGCACTTTTTGCCCTGCGACAATATTGGATAGAATTTTTCCGTCACGACAGACTGATGCTGCTGTTTCATCACAACTTGATTCTATTCCTAAAATTGTTAGAGACATTTCTATTTTTTATTGAATCCTTAAATTTAATGAGGCTGCGAAGTCTCCCCTTCGGGGAGATTTAGAGGGGCTTTACTTACTCCTTATCGCTTCCACCGGATCCATCCTTGCGGCTTGCCGTGCAGGAATAAAACCAGCGACAATGCCTACTATTATACAGACAACGATAGCCAGGATCATATTACTTGTAGAAACAAATACTGGAAATTCTAAGGCAAGGGTCAGCACTTTAGTAAGTAAAAAGACCAGGGTCAAACCGATAAGCCCGCCGATAATGCAGAGAAAAGCTGATTCCAGCAGGAATTCAGTCAATATGATCCGGTTCTTGGCGCCGATTGCTTTTTTCAAACCGATCTGGCTGGTTCTTTCCCTTACGGAAACAAACATGATATTGGCTACACCAAACATGCCGACAATAAGGGATAAAGCAGCAATGGCCCAGCCCCCGATATTCAGGCTTACAAAAGCTGAACTGATCGCATCACTGAAATCATTGATATCATTCAGGGCGAAATCATCTTCTTTTTTTGGGGTGAGTTTATGGATGGCCCGCATGGTGCCGGTGAGTTCGTCTTTTACTTCTTTACTGGTAATATTATCCAGTCCCTGCACCAAGATCAAAGGGTCGGCTCTTTTTTCGTCCATGATATTACGGGCATATTTATAAGGAAGGACCACATTCTGATCGAAATTCCAGCCGCCGATCATTGTCTTTCCCTGTTTCTTGATCACCCCGATCACCTGGAATTTTTTTCCCCTGGCCGATACCAGTTTCCCGATGGCGATATCGGCGCTGCCAAATAATTTTTCAGCCACCTGCACCCCTACGACCATGACATTACTGCCTTCGGAGAATTCGGCATCTGAAATAAAACGACCTTTTTGTGTTTCGATGGGTTGAATATCCTTGAACTGGTCACTGATGCCATAAAAATGTACACCTGATAAACTGTTATTCTGGTATTCAAGGTTATCCTGCACCTCGATCTTGAAAGCCACATATTTGGCGCTGGGTGTTCTTTCGGTGATCTGTTTCATCTCATAATACTTGGGCGTGGGCCGGTTCACATATTTCCACCAGGGATAATCAGATCCGCCACCGGCGGTATAATCCCATTTGTCCACATAGATGGTATTTGTTCCCAGCGACTTTACTTCGTTCTGGATATTTTGTTCAAGGCTATTGACGACGGCCAATACCCCGATAATGCAAAAGATACCGATGGTGATACCAAACAGGGAGAGAAATGTGCGGAGTTTATTCTTCCACAATTCCTGCAGGGCCATCTTAAAACTGCTGCCAATGATTTCGAGTGAACGGCGTACCATAGTACAAATTTACTGGAAGAAGTTGGAAAGGCAGTCAGTAAGTCAGTGGGTCAGTAAGTAATGCTATTTATTATATCTTGCTTTCATAATTATTACGGATGGAAGGGTCACAGCAAACTAACATGTATATAAAAGTCGGGGGTGACCTTTTTTTCCGTAGGCGTCATACAGCGACAATCGCATTTGTGACGGGGGTCATATTATATTTTTACTGCCCTTTGTGGAAATACGATGTAATGAGATGGCTATTGCCAGCAATACGGGCCTGGGTATTGCTACCGGGTCATCGTGGAAGTTTTCGACTTTCAACGGCAAAATTTCCTGAATACCGAGACGTCTGCAAATACGGATATCGGGAAAAAGGGCAGGAAGCAACAACCCAATATTTTTGCATTTATTGCTTTAGCCGCTGGTATAGCAGGATGGGGATTTTGCCTTTTTCAATCAAAAGCAAGGAACCAGGCCTGCCTGTTTGCCGGGTTGCTGGCCACGCTAATGCTCTTAGCGGTAATGATACAAATGAGAGTGCAGATGAATTCGCAAATGAAGGACAATGGAAAAACCAGAAATACAGCCCTTGATATGAATATGGTACTGAAGTTAAAGTTTACTCCCTGGTATTATTTATCACTTATATCGTTCCTGTCTGCTTCTTTTTTTTGTTATAGGCAGCATGCCATTGAAAAGCAGGACGCCATGCAAAGCTTGTTGAATCTTGATCTTTTTATCAAGACATCGGTTGTAAGTAATGAGCCACTTCAATGAGGTGATATTATTATTTTGCGAAACCGGAAGTTTCAGGGAGTGATGAAGTTTATGCTTCTCCAAACTTAACGGGACCATTTTAAAACAATTCGAGATTTGTTACCACTGCGTATCAAACTATAAAATTAATTTATGGGAAGATATTCATTGACACAGGATTTAATTTAGGAAATTAACCAGCTAACAAGAGTTAAAATTATAAGATTACGAAATCGGAATTTTACAGAACACTGGCTTGGTTCAGCAAGTTTAGTTCGGTAATCTTGTTGCTGACGATAAATAGCTGACACTGCACGATGAACAATATTGGGCATATCTGAAAAGTGTCTCCGTAAGTTGAATATTCTCCAAATAAATGGTTATAGGTGAAGGGTAATTAATTACCAGTGTCATTTTTGACTTTTCCGAATTAGTTAAATTCCAGGTTGTGGTATACTGTGCACCCGAAAAATAATAGATTCCTGTGTTGTTTGTACTAAACTTTATCGAGTCAGAATCATAAACAGTGCCGGATGAACCACGTTTGTAATACACAGTTGTATTATTGCTAAGTTGCACTCGTACTTCATCCGCCTTCCAGGTCTTTTGAGTTAAAAGTTGTTCAATGGTTTTAGTAGTGACAACTGTTGTTGTACTATCTTTTTTGCATGAAAGTGCAAAAATGACAACAAAACCGGTTAATAGGATTAGTTGTTTCGTATGCTCCAATTTAATCAGATACATAATAATATTTGAATCAAAGTTAATATATAAAAACCCAATTAACAAACCAGCTTTGTTCACATACCATTACCTTTGCGGCCTTAAATCAGATAATCATATCATAAAGAAACTAATAATTTCCCTTTGCGCCGGTGCTGGAGCTTAGCACAAGCGATAGGGGTCAGGGGATGAAATATCACAACGAAATACAACGACGCAAAACATTCGCTATCATCAGTCACCCCGATGCCGGGAAAACAACTCTGACGGAGAAGTTCCTTCTTTTTGGCGGAGCCATACAAGTAGCCGGCGCAGTGAAGAGCAATAAGATCAAAAAGTTTGCTACCAGTGATTTCATGGAAATAGAAAGACAAAGAGGTATCTCGGTAGCCACTTCGGTGATGAGTTTTGAGTATAATAAAACTCTTATCAACCTGCTGGATACACCTGGTCACAAGGATTTTGCCGAAGATACTTACCGTACCCTCACCGCGGTGGACAGCGTGATCCTGGTGATCGATAGTGTGAATGGCGTGGAGGAACAAACGAAACGTTTGATGGAAGTCTGCCGCATGCGTGATACACCCGTGATCGTTTTTATCAACAAGATGGATCGTGATGGCAAGAACCGGTTTGACCTGCTGGAAGAGATCGAGAAGGAATTGACCATTCATCTTCATCCTATGACATGGCCCATCAACAGCGGTAAAGAATTCAAAGGTGTTTACAACTTACATGATAAGAATCTTGTGTTGTTTACAGCCAATACAAAAGCCACAGATGAGGACTCCCTCTCCGTCTCGGACCTGCAGGATAAAGTGCTGACAGATAAATTGGGTGAAAAGGACGCGAATCAATTGCGCGAAGATGTAGAATTGGTGGATGCTGTGTATGGGGAATTGAATGTAGATGATTACCTGGCCGGAAAAATAGCACCCGTATTTTTCGGGAGCGCTATCAATAATTTTGGTGTGAAAGAGATGCTGGATACATTCATCCGCATCGCACCCGCTCCCCGAAGCAGAGAAACAAGTACCCGGCTCGTGGATGTGGAAGAAGATAAGTTAACTGGTTTTGTTTTTAAGATCCATGCCAACCTTGATCCCAAGCACAGGGACCGGATCGCTTTCTTCCGGGTTTGCTCGGGCCGTTTTGAACGGAATAAATATTTTCATCATGTCCGGCTTGATAAAGATGTACGCTTCAGTAATCCCTACAGTTTTATGGCCCGGGATAAAAGCATCATTGAAGACGCCTATGCGGGTGATGTGGTAGGATTGTTTGATACAGGCAATTTCAAGATCGGGGATACTTTGACCGAAGGCGAGAATTTCTATTTTACCGGCATTCCCTCTTTCTCGCCCGAGATATTCAAAGAGGTGGTGAATAAGGACCCGATGAAGACGAAGCAACTGGAAAAAGGCCTATTGCAATTGACAGATGAAGGGGTGGCACAGTTATTTACACAGTTTAACGGGAACAAGAAGATCATCGGCTGTGTAGGTGAATTGCAGTTTGAAGTGATCCAGTATCGATTACTGCATGAATACGGGGCTTCCGTTGTTTTTAATAACCTGTCTTTTTATAAAGCCTGCTGGCTGACGAGCCATGACCAGAAGAAATTGCAGGAGTTTTCCAGGTTCAAGCAGGCGAATATCGCAGCTGATAAAGATGGGCATATGGTGTACCTGGCACAGAGTGAATGGTTCCTGAATACAGAACGTAATAACAATCCGGATATTGAGTTTCATTTTACTTCGGAGATACATAAAGATGTAGTTTAATCGCAGAGTTGCAGAGACGCTGAGGCGGTGAGTTAATTGTGCAGAGATCCCCTGCGCCTGCCTGCCGGTAGGCAGGTCTCCCTGTCTCTGCGATTATAATTGATTTAACTTATTGATTTTTCCCAACGACATTTATAAATGCACAGTAATCATCAAATGCATCAGAGATCAAATCAGAGAGTAGTTTTTGAAACAGAAAGGTTGATAGTCCGGCATTTTACGGCAGACGATCATGATAATTATTTTGCATTACATGGAGATCCGGTGGTAATGCAATACATACGCCCAGCTAAAACAAGAGAGGAGTGCTATGCATTTTTAAATGAGTTTGTCCTTGGAGCAGCCCCACATCCATTTATGGGTCGCTGGGTTGTCAATGAAAAATGCAGCGGAAAGTTTGTAGGTTCATTTGTTATCATACCTATTCCGGATGATAAGGAGAAAATTCAACTGGGTTATTCACTGGTCCCCGAATTTTGGGGAAAGGGTTTTGCCACAGAACTTACCAAAGAAGGTCTACATTATTTCCGGACGCAAACTCCGCTCGAAGAGATCTATGCGGTGACGGAAAGCCCTAATACCGCTTCGAAAAATGTTTTATTGAAAGCGGGTTTCCAGCCAGCCGGCAACCGAAAGGAAGGAGAGAAGGAGTTATTGCTCTTTATGGTGAAACGAAACAGCTAAAACAATTCAGGGTCCATAATTATCGTATCAATGCAAAAGTTCCTTTTCTGAAAATAGCCCCCTGGCAGGAAGTTGTTGCTTTGATAGTATAAACAAAGACGGCCGGGTTCTGTGGAATTCCTTTATATACCCCGTTCCAGCAACCGGAAGGATCGGTAGTATGAAATACTCTTTCTCCCCAACGGTTGTAAATGCTGAAATCGAGCTTGAGGATGGTTCCCCAGTATTTTATACCATAACAATCATTCAATCCGTCATTATTGGGAGTGAATGCTGAGGCCATTAAATAGCTGCCATTACCGGTCGTAAGCACTTTCACAGTGACAGTATCATTATTAACACAACCTGATAGATCAGTTCCATTCACGGTATAAAGAGTGGTAATAACCGGCGTGGCGACAGGGTTCGCTGAATTCGGATTGATCAAACTACTACCTGGCGACCAACTGTATTGTGCTGCCCCCGAAGCAGATAACTGGCTCTGCGAATTGCTGCAGTCAATATCATTTGATTTGCCTGCATGAACAAGGGGTAAGGGCAGCACGGTTATTACAGTGGATAAACTGCCCGTGTTGCCACAAAGTATATCTGTTATCTGAACGGTATAGGTAGTGGTTGATAAAGGTGTCGCATTCGGATTTGAAATAGCAGGGTTATTTAAAGAACCGGCGGGTTGCCAGGCATAAAGATCCCCACCGGAAGCATTCAATTGAACCGAATTGTTTTTACAAACAGATGCTGGTGGATTTATGGCAAATAAAGCCGCTGACCTTACGGTCACTTTTATCGAATCGGTATTGGCACAAGTGTTTGCATCCGTAACAATTACATAGTAGGTAGTGGTAGCACCCGGGGTTGCGACCGGATTGGGAATGGAAGCATTATTTAAAGTGCTGGCCGGGGTCCAGCTATAGGTTATGCCACCATTTGCTGATAGTTGGGTAGAAGATCCGGGACAAATTGTAACGTCATTGGATTTAATGATGCTGGGTTTTGGATTAATATTAATAATTACCGTATCCTTTCCAATACACCCATTTGCATTAATACCTGAAACAATATATTGGGTCGTTGCGGTCGGTGTAGCAACAGGGTTGCTGATATTTGGATTAGAAAGATTTGTTGCTGGTGACCAAGAATAAGTTACCCCACCTGTCGCACTTAATTGAACAGGAATTCCTTCACAAACAGTAGAGTCGTTGATGGTTCTTACCAGGGGAGTATCAACTGTTATTTTTACACTATCTCGTTTTAAGAATACTGGTCCAAAGAAAATATCATCCAGGGCAAAGTCGTTGGCAGCTGCACTTGTATTGGGGTCAATAAGTGAAATTTCTACTGACGTACTATTGCCTGAATTCCAATTAATTCTTTCTTGCACCCACTGACAATTGGCAATAGTGGGGTTGATTCCATAAAGAGTCTCCTTATTATTTATATAAATCCTCACACTGGCAGTTGTGGATAAAATTCCAGGAGAGATAGATTGCATCCAGGCAGAAAATTGATAATTGGTAGCCGGAGTTACGGGTATCGTGGTGGACCATACTTTTAATCCCGGCGTAGTTGCACCATTAGCCAATAACATATTGCCGGTACCTGTTGTATGATCGGAGCAGGCACTTGCAGAAGGATTCCATGCCTGGGGATTTGGACCAACAAAATATTGGCCCTCTGTACTATTCGGATTAGCGTAAGTGTACTGCGAACTAAACCCGGAATTACCTGAGCTGAAAT
>JADGPW010000103.1 GCA_017882265.1 Chitinophagaceae bacterium
GTATCCACCATGACAGCCAGTTCTTTTGTTTCTTTTGCCCCTATACTTTTATCAACTGCGCCAGGATGAGGTCCATGCGGTATGCCGGCAGGATGCAGGGTGATCATACCACGGGTGACATGTTTCCGGCTCATAAAATCACCGTCCACATAATACAATACTTCGTCGCTATCTATATTGCTGTGGTTATAAGGCGCCGGAATGGCGTTGGGATGATAATCAAATAACCGGGGGCAAAAGGAACAGACCACGAAATTATGCGCTTCAAATGTCTGGTGTACCGGTGGTGGCTGGTGCACGCGACCGGTAATGGGTTCAAAATCGTGAATAGAAAAGGCATAGGGGTAACAACAGCCATCCCACCCAACTATATCAAAGGGATGTGTGCCATAATGCAACCCATACAACATTCCTTTTTTCTTTGCCCTGATCAGGAAGTCACCCTTTTCATCAAACGTTGGTAAATTTTGGGGACCCCGGATATCCCGTTCGCAATAAGGTGAGTGTTCGAGCAGCTGGCCGTATTGACTTAGATACTTCTTTGGATAACGAATCGGGCTGAATGATTCCACGATGAACAACCGGTTATGGCTGTCATTAAAATGGATCTGGTAAATCGTTCCCCTGGGTATCACCAGGTAATCACCATACTCAAAAGGCAGTTCACCATACATAGTACTCAGCACCCCCTTGCCTTCATGCACAAAGATCATTTCGTCAGCAGCCGTATTCTTGTAGAAATAGTCTTTCATGCTTTCCTGCGGGGCAGCCAGTACAATATGACAATCATTATTCACGAGTACCGGTTTGCGACTACTCAGGAAATCTTTTTCGGGCTTTATATTAAACCCTTCGAAGCTGCGGTGTTTCAGCATTTTTTCTTCTGCTATGGATGGCGCCACACTTACCTGTGCTTCTGTTTTAATGATCTGAGTGGGTGGGTAAACATGGTATAGCAATGAATAATCATTGGAAAACCCTTCCGTTGAAAATAACTGTTCTGAATAGAGATGCCCATCCGGTTTGCGGAACTGGGTATGACGTTTATGGGGAATGGTCCCGAGTTTGTAATAGTGAGGCATGAAGGAGTGTTAAATGTTGAAAGTTAGTCCGAAAGTCGGAAAGTCCGAAAGACCATTCATTTATTTGAGTATTTCTTTCTGACTTCCGGACTTTCGGACTTTCTGACTTTAGTTAAAGTTTCGGTGAAATGGCATATTCAAATTTACATTTAAATTCGTTTCATTATGACTAGGATCGGTCTACTATCGGATACGCATGGATTCCTGGATGAAGCTGTTTTTAAACATTTTGAAACCTGCGATGAAATTTGGCATGCCGGTGATTTTGGAACGATGGAAGTTGCTAATGGCCTGACCGCTTCGAGTGTTCTGGCCATTACGAGCGGCCTGACCATTAGAGGTGTTTATGGAAATATTGATGGTAAAGAAATAAGAAGCATTTATCCGGAACAACTTGTTTTTATGTGTGAAGGCGTGAAAGTAATGATCCGCCATATCGGTGGTTCACCTCCCCGATACAACCCGGCCACCCGTAAAGAATTGTTGTTGCATCAACCTCAGTTATTTATTTGTGGCCATTCTCATATTCTCAAAATTATGTACGACGACAAACTTCAATGCCTGTATATGAACCCAGGCGCGGCTGGTAAACAAGGGTGGCATAAAATAAGAACCATTCTCCGGTTTGTAATCAACGGAAAAGAAATTAAGGATTGCGAAGTGATTGAATTAGGAAAAAGATAGAGAATGTCGAACAGATGAACAAGAATTTAAGAACAGAAGAAGTTCGCGCAGTCATTATGACTGTACGCTCCTTCTACATTCTGCATTCCTTGTTCATCTGTTCGACATTCTATAGTCCCGGGAACCAGTGACGGCCCGCTCCTACTATCCTGAACGGCCATGGAATAGAAATAAGAATGATCAGCAAGGCCAATCCAAAGAACAGCATTGTTCTTTTATGTTTTACACTATCCGGTATCTCTTTTTTCGCAAATCCTTTGCCCACATGTACGATTATAATAGCGAGCAACATGGCTGTAGTATGCTCCACAGCATAAAAACGATCAAACGGGCTATGCATAACTACGCTAAATCCATTCCTTTGGATACTTTTCAGCCCCAATTCCCCGGCGATCCATTGGTATAAACCCAGCACCAGCATCAGGTCACAGCAAATCATCAGGATCAATCCCAGCTTTTTATGGATGGATGTAAATGCTCCATTCCTGTCGGCCATACTTTTGTATATAGCTGCCAATAATAACAACAGGATTATCCAGCGAAGAACACTATGAAGATGCAGCAGACCGTCGTACATAAAATTAGTTTTGGATCCTTAAAGAAGTGATTTGAACAAAACTACAACAGGCTCACCGCAACATCAAAATTTCTTACTGGCCTCCATTGGCATGAAGATCGGCTTTGCAATTCGTATCAAAGGAAGGAATACTGCCGGTGATCAGGAATCCAAGTATATCGGTTGTCTCCGATGCATAATACATCAGGCAATTGGTATTATTACAATGGTTGCCATGTGCGGCATCTTTATGATTGGTCTGCATAGCTGAACCCAGGTCAACCAGGCCTAACAAATGCCCGATCTCATGTTCCAGCACTGTGGCTTCCAGTTTTGTGCGACTGGCCTGACCTAAACCACCTGAGTTATCATGAATTGTTTTCCCAAATAAGACAACCGAAGTATTTTTATAGGCAACGCCTAATACATTTGCATCCGTATTATTACCATTGGTGTAGATAACCGAGACAGCTATCTGGCTCCCCGAAGTAAATACGGTTCGGTTGTTTAATTCTATCTGTACCACATCATTTACAGACAAAGTGGAACCGGGGCCGGCAGGAATCTCTCTTGTAACCACCGTGATGCCCCCCGGTTTATTCAATAGTGCACCCAATACGGTTTGCATATGACTAACGGCGCCTGGATCCGGTGTGAAACCATTCATATACATGATTTCTATTTGCAGTGATTGGTAAGTATCAGCAGCGAGTAGTTCCCTGGCAGAAGCTCCTACTGGTCTGTTGTGCAAATAAGCCGGCGCATGGGGATCATTTAAATACGAAGTACCTGGTTTACTACAACCTGTAATAAAAACCAGGGCTATTACCCAGTTCAGAAGCACTCTCATATAATTCAGGCATTAAAAAGGCCTGGCAGCCTATTTTCAAATATCATTCCAAAACTGGACTTACTCTACCCAATCCGCAATAAAGATATTTATGCCATGGGCGTCTCCGTTGTTACGATTGCTGCAGAAAACTAATTTTTTACCGCTAGGGGAGAACATGGGGAAAGCATCAAATATCTTTTCATGGGTTATCTTTTGCAGGTTAGTGCCATCTTCGTTGATAGAATATAGGTTGAAAGGAAAGCCTCGTTCATATTCATGGTTGCTTGCAAATATGATGCGCTTGCTGTCGGGAAAAAAAGCCGGCGCCCAGTTAGCCTGCCCGAAATGTGTGACCTGGTGGGCATTCGTGCCGTCGGCATTGGCCACAAAAATCTCCATATTGATCGGCGCTACTAAATTCTCGGCTAAAAGATCTTTATATTCTTTTATTTCAGCCTCTGTTTTCGGCCGGGATGCCCTCCAAATGATCTTTTTCCCGTCGGGGCTGAACCAGGCGCCACCATCGTAGCCCAATGTGTTAGTTATTTGCTTTTCCTTGCCTGTTTTCAGGTCCATGATATAAAGATCAATATCACCCCCTTTAACGCTGGTATAGATCATCTTCGTTCCATCCGGACTCAGCGTGCCTTCTGCATCATATCCTTTTGAATGCGTAAGCTGTTTTATGATCTTTCCATTAAGGTCAGCCATGAAAATATCGAAGTCAGGATACAGGGCCCAGATATATTTGTTACCATACTTACTTCTGTCGGGTACCGGCGGGCAGGTATCAGCTCCAAGGTATGTTGATGCGTAAATGATGTGTTTACTGTCCTTTGTGAAAAAAGAACAGGTGGTCCTTCCTTTACCGTTGCTGACCATTTTATATTCAAACTTATCACCTGGCTTTTGCGGAACTTTTCCAATAAAGATCTGGTCGCAATTCACTCCTTCCTTAGGATTGTTTCGTTGGAAAATCAGGAACTTACTGTCATAGCTCCAATAAGCTTCTGCATTATCACCCCCAAAAGTGAGCTGTTGAATATTTTTGAAATGCTTTTCTTCCGGAAATAAAACGGTATCAGAAGAGTTATGCGTGTTAGCAGCAAGATGCCCTGGGGAAGGCCTGGTCGTTATAGAAATATTCCTGAATGAAACGGTTAGCAGTAGTCCGGTGATGACCAGAAAGGAAAGGGCAGGCTTTTTCATATTAGTTTGTTTATAAAACGGGTGCAAAGTTATTTTCGTTAAAACTTTGGTTTGTCAGCCTATTGTCATACCTCCATTTGTAAAATCAATTAGTTTTGTCGAAAAGACTTCTTTAAAGGATGATGAACAAGGCGGCAAAAATAATCACTGTTTTTTTAGGGGGGATGACCATGCTCAGTAGTTGTACTGACATTAAGAGTTCTTCCCCTTTTGCTGAAATACTTTCACAGCCAACTTTTGCGGCCATAACCGATAGCATTAAAAAAGAGCCCAAAAATGAAGAGATCCTGTTTCGCCGGGCTATTTTACTCAATCAGAACAATTTCCCCGAACCGGCCCTGGCAGATTTTCAAAAAGCATGGTCTTTGAAAAAAGACGAGCGATTCGCCCTGGGAATTAGCACCCTTTTACTGAATAAAAAACCGGATTCGGCTATCCTTTTCATTCAGGAGGCATTAAAAGAGCTTCCTGCCAGTCGCTTACTCCAACTGAGCCTGGCCCGTGCTTATGAGGCGCAGAATAAACCAGATGAGGCGTTAACGATCTGTAATGATATTTTACATGAAAACTCCGAACGGGTGGATGTATTAAAGATGAAAGCAGAATTGCTTGAAAAAAAAGGAAACACGAAGGAATCTGTAAACACCCTGGAGACGGCGTACCGAATAGCGCCATTTGATATTGATCTCAACTACGCGCTGGCTTTTAAATATGCTGAAAATAAAAACGTTGCTGTGGTGAGACTCTGCGATTCGCTGATCAATAAGGATTCCCTGCATCATCATGCGGAGCCTTATTATTATAAAGGGATCTATTATTCCAATATCAATGATAAAGAAAAAGCCCTTGGTTTATTCGAACAGGCCATTCAGCATGACCTCTATTATCTGAATGCCTATATAGAAAAAGGAAGAGTGCTGTATGATCAGAAACAATATATAGGAGCATTAAAAACATTCCGCCTGGTCAATGCCATCTCAGCCACTTTTCCGGATGCTTATTTCTGGATGGGCAAATGCCAGGAAGCAATCGGTCAAAGAGAAGAAGCAAAGCTGAATTACCAGCGGGCCTATGCCCTGGATAAAACATTTACTGAGGCAAAAGACGCGGCAGATAAAATAGTTAATTAGTTTACTGGTTAATAAGTTGAAAAGGTCCTCGCGGGATACTTCACGGTTAACCTGTTAACTTATCAACCTGTCTACTTAATACCCTCATTGTACTAACTTGCACCGCAAACCGATACCATGGCCATCATTGCTCCATCTCTTTTAGCTTCCAATTTTCTCAAAATGGAAGAAGAATCGAAAATGCTGAATGAAAGCGAAGCCGACTGGTTCCACCTGGACATCATGGATGGACATTTTGTACCCAATATCAGTTTTGGGCCTATGATCGTGGCCTTTTTCCGAAAAGCTACCAGCAAACCCTGTGATGTGCACCTGATGATAGAACACCCCGGAAATTATGCACAGCAATTTAAGAATGCAGGAGCTGATCATCTTTCTGTTCATATAGAAGCCTGCCCCCACCTGCACCGGAATATTCAACAGATACAATCGCTGGGCATGAAAGCCGGTGTGGCTATCAATCCCCATACACCCGTGGCATCTCTAACAGATGTATTGCATGAAATCGACATCGTATGCATGATGAGCGTGAATCCCGGTTTTGGCGGGCAGCATTTTATCCCGCATACCATGGAGAAGATAAAACAGCTTCGCAAAATGATTGATGAAAGAGGATTGAAAGTACTGATTGAAATTGACGGAGGGGTTACATTGGAAAACGCTTCTATCATTATGGCTGCCGGCGCTGATGTATTGGTAGCGGGTAATACTGTTTTTAATTCAGCAGATCCTAAGGCGACGATCGCAGAATTGAAATCACTTTAATTAGTATTTTAACTGCAGCGGCGCTGAGAAAAAAACGCTGCTCCTCCCCGTCCCTGCGGTTAAACTTTAATCCGTATCTTGAAACAGATTCTCTTATGAAAATCAACTGCCGCCAAATACTATTTACTGCTACCTGCATTTTGATATCCTTCATTTCCCTCTCCCAAAAAAAATCAGCCTGGGTTTCCGGTAAAGTAGTAGATGAGAATGAGAACCCGCTTGCGAATGTGTCAGTAGTCATTTTAGGACAATCCAAAGGCATTACCACGAATGATTCCGGTTATTTTAAAATAAAAGTGGCGGCTGAAAAAGCATTCGCTATTGTATTCAGTTATACGGGGCGCAACCCGGAACAAAAGAATTTCCTCCTGAACGAGAATGAAGAGGAAACGGTCACGATCAAACTGGAAAAGGGGAATAACGTGCTCCCGGAAGTAGTGGTAGGCGATCAGCGTGACAGAAGAGAAGCGGGTCTGATTCGCCCTAATCCTAAATCTATTCTTAATCTCCCCTCCGTGGTCACAGGCGTAGAAAGCCTGATCAAGATATTTGTTGGATCAAACAATGAACTGACCTCCCAGTATTCGGTACGCGGCGGCAGTTATGATGAGAACCTGATCTATGTAAACGACTTTGAGATATTCCGGCCCTACCTGGTTCGGAGCGGTCAGCAGGAGGGTTTGAGTTTTATCAATCCCGAAATGGTTCGCAATATCAACTTTTATAATGGAGGTTACCAGGCAAAATATGGTGATAAGATGAGCAGTGTATTGGATATCCAGTATAAAAAGCCCAGGCACTTTGGGGGCTCGGCCTATATTGGTATTCTTGAACAAGGCCTTGAACTGGAAGGGACTTCCAACAATAATAAGTTCAGTTACCTGGTAGGTGTGCGCAACCGCAGCAACCGCAATTTATTAAGCCGCCAGGATACCAAGGGCAATTATGTTCCATCTTCGGCCGATTTCCAGGCGCTCTTAACATACCAGCTTAACAGTAAATGGCAGGCGGAGTTGCTTAGTAATATTTCCCAAACAAAATTTACCCTGATCCCTCAGTCCAGCCAATTGACCACATCTGTTTTCTCCCCTTTCTTCAGCGCCACGATCGGAGTTGATATCTTCTTTGGTGGCCAGGAAAAAGACCAATACCAGACCAATATGGTTGGATTTTCACTCATCAACCAGGTCAATAAAAAACTCAAATTAAAATGGATGGCTTCGCGGTTTGAAGATGGAGAACAAGAAAACATTGATATTACCGGCGCTTATTTATTTGGCGAAAGAGATTTTGACAAACGGGATGCCACCTATGGTTTGATCGTGAATCCTCTGGGTGCGGGTGTGTACCAGAATTTTGCCCGCAACTCACTCAATATCCAAAACTGGAATATATCCCATAAGGGAAATTTTGAAGAGGGGAAACATGCATTCCAGTGGGGACTCGGTTTTGATAAAACCAGGATACATGATAATTTAAATGAATGGGAATTCCAGGACTCGGCGGGTTATGCTTTACCCTATAGCCCGAATTTGCTGCAATTGAGTAGTGTAATCAAATCAACAGCGGACCTTGATATCAATAAATTTTCCGGGTACATGCAGGATAATATATTGATGGGCGATTCCAATCATTCTACCACACTGACTGCGGGAATCCGTTTTAATTACAATTCTCTCAACCAGGAATTTCTTATTTCCCCCCGTGTGGGCGCCAGCTGGAAACCCAGGGGTATGAAAGATATTATATTCCGCCTTGCCGGCGGATCCTATGACCAACCCCCGTTTTACAGGGAGCTTCGGCGTTATGACGGAACGGTGAATACCAGTCTCAAAGCACAAAAAAGCTGGCAGGGAGTAGCCGGGTTCGATTACAATTTCAAAGGATTAAGCGGCAGCGCAATGCGATGGACCACGGAAGCTTATTATAAAAGTATGACCCAGGTTGATCCTTATGATATTGATAATGTTCGTATACGTTATGTTGGCGAGAACA
Source organism: Chitinophagaceae bacterium (assembly GCA_017882265.1). Lineage (GTDB taxonomy): Bacteria > Bacteroidota > Bacteroidia > Chitinophagales > Chitinophagaceae > JADGPW01. Next base: position 8,254 of record JADGPW010000103.1, read on the forward strand.
ATGCTAAAGCCTATGCTACCGGTATTGAAATGCACTTGTTTGGCGAACTTGTCAAAGATGCAGAAAGCTGGGTCAGTATCGGCGTCATGAAAACCGCAGAAGATATTACCGGCGATTATTATTACCGGTATAAAAATGCAGCGGGTGAATTTATTACCGCGCAGAGCACGGACCAGGTGCCGGTAGACAGTGTAAAATTCAATGTAGGCTGGCTACGACGTCCAACGGATCGTCGTGTTACATTTGGCATGTACCTCCAGGATTACCTGCCCACCAATAAAAATTTTAAAGTATTCCTGAATCTACTCTATGGCAGTAACCTTCCCTATAATATTCCCGGGGCAGTCCGCTACCGCAATGCTGCCATTATTGACCCTTATATACGTTGTGATATTGGTTTTAGCGCCTTACTAATCGATGCCGATCGCAGCAATCGCCGTAGTCATAGTCCTTTCCGCAACTTTGATAATGTCTGGGCCAGCCTGGAAGTATTTAATATCATTGACCGGGCCAACACCATTTCTTACTTACTCGTGAAGGATTTCTCCAACACGGTTTATTTGTTACCGAACCGCTTAACGCCCAGGTTAGTGAATTTTAAGATCGTGGCGAGGTGGTGACGCTGGTCTGACGGTCTCCGTCTGACCATTAACAAAATAATTAACCCGGTATCAGTATGAGATAAAAATGAAGATGTAATATTTCCTTCTCACTTGTTATTTTCCCAGGATAAGTCTGCAAATAATTCTGAGGAAATTTTATATGTCATTTAGTTTGAACCGGAAAGAATAACAAAGTTTGAGGTGCAATTTCAGCACCTCAAAACAAAAGAAAGAATAGGATTTAAAAAGTAATTCCGGGATCTAGAACCTGTTACTTCTTCGTCCAAAACTCATCAGTCCATTTTTCGCTTGAGACAGGATGCTCTTCCAATTTTTTGAATATGGTAGTCAGTTGATCCTGATTGAGTCCTCTTTCCAGGGAACTAAATAATTCCCTTTCTTCCCAACGGATATGTTTATCCACGAGATCGCAAAGAATAATGAAGGTTTGTTTATCAGCTTCCTCATCCAGGCTGAGAATAAGTTCCCTGATCTGTTCGTGTTCATCCTTCAGGCGGACAATAGCAGGATCGCCTTTGGACATATAAGGGATAAGGATCTGTTCTTCCTGGAAAAAATGAGGTTTAATCCGCTCTTGCCAATACCATAACACATATTTTCTAAGCAACTCCTGTGAAGTGCCATTTGCCAATCCCTGCCTGATCTTCCAGATAAACAACAGGCCATCGTGATGCAGGTGACTTAATGGAGCCAATTCCTTGCTACGTTTAAGGGGTTTTATTTTATCTGCCATCAAACAAAGTTATGGTAAGCGTGCCACGGTTTATTAACCGAAGCACACCCGCCATCTATTTCGGCTGTTCAAAATCAAACTTATCTTTTTCCTGGTAAGCCCTGAAAGCTGCCGGGTTACCATAAGGGCCCAGGTATTTGGCTGACCCAAAACCCAATACCGGCCAGAAGATAAATCCAAGAAAGATCAGGCCTGCTGTGAACCCTTCATCTTTGCCAAAGCTTTTAGACATCATATTATACAGCCAGATGGCGATCACGATGTTTACAAAAGGGATCAGGCAAAGTATGGTCCATATACCTGGCTTACCTGTGATCTTTGTCATTATATAAATATTCAAAAAAGGAATGATCGCCGCCCAGCCTGGCTGACTAGCTTTTGTAAATGTCTTCCACATACCTGCAATCTGGACCACAGCGATCGCAATGCAGGAAATAATAAAGACCGGGCTGAAAAAAAAATCCGGGATGGCATAATAATTCTCTTCCATGCTAATTTAGTTTGGTGGATCTAATCTAAACTAAATAAAACAAATCGGTTAAAAAAAATCTTCCCTACTACAACCTGATTAAGTATGATCTTTTTTTGTGCAGTATCGTTTCAAGGTTACATCACATCAGCCAGGAAAAACGGGTATACATTAACTAAACTTTCATTTAGAAAGTTTCTATTAACAAGTGTGAATAAGTAACTTTAGGATAGTACAGTTTTGATAAGTTATATTTGAAGTAGAAGGGTAAGCTTCTGTAAATGGTCAGAAGACGCATATTAATCCGGTACTACTCTTCGCCTGTTTTATGAATACGTGGTTCCGCTTCCACCCTTTTCAAGAAGCCAGCCATTTAAAATGAAGCGAATTGACAGACACTATCATCAACCTGGAGACCGTAAATCCTATTGAGTTCTTCGGAGTAAACAACGGCAAATTAGATATCCTAAAAAAGAAATTCCCCCTCTTAAAGATCCTTTCCCGTGGCACGCAATTAAAATTGAGTGGCTCCCCGGAGCAGATAGAAAATGCAAAAGAAAAGATCGAGCTCATCGTTTCCTACCTGGAACGTAATGGGCACATGAGTGAAAATTATTTTGAGCAGGTGTTAGGGGGTGATGATGCCGAGACCATTGATCATTTCGTGGAAAGAAATCCCAATGAAGTGCTGGTATTCGGACCTAACGGAAAATCTGTTCGGGCCCGGACAGCCAACCAGAAGAGATTGGTCCAGGAAGCCGAAAAGAATGATATCGTTTTTGCGATCGGTCCCGCGGGTACCGGTAAAACCTATACTGCCGTGGCATTAGCCGTGCGCGCTTTGAAGAATAAACAAGTAAAGAAGATCATCCTGACAAGACCTGCGGTAGAAGCAGGGGAAAGCCTTGGTTTCCTTCCCGGTGATCTGAAAGAAAAGATCGATCCCTACCTGCGACCCTTGTATGATGCACTCGATGATATGATACCAGCTGACAAACTGGGTTATTATATGACCACGAGGACCATTGAGATCGCACCCCTTGCGTATATGCGTGGCCGGACGCTGGATTATGCCTTTATCATCCTGGATGAAGCCCAGAATGCGACCGATCTTCAGATCAAGATGTTCCTGACGCGTATCGGCGCTAATGCAAAAGCCATCATCACCGGGGACCTGACACAGGTTGACCTGCCCAGGAACCAGCGAAGTGGTTTGATGACGGCCGCCCGCATTTTAAAAAATATCCATGGCATCGCTCATATTGAATTAGATGAAGACGATGTAGTCCGTCACCGGCTGGTAAAAGATATCCTCCGGGCCTATAACAAAGAATATGAAAGAGAGAATCCCCCGGATTCAGGCAACAGGCAGACGCCGACGATTATTAAGAAAGATAAACACGAATAATACTGGAATAAGGGATTAGGAATTTGGGCCTGTATTACCTAATTCCAAATTCCTAATTCCCCGGCAAATCCCCTTATTTATAATAACTTAATTTTACAGGATGAACAGATACCGCCTTATCTTTTTGTCCCTACTTTTTCTTTCGTTTGCCTGTAATAACGAGGACAAGCAACCCGGCCAGTCAGAAAACAATATTGATGCAGCCAGAAATTTTATCCGCGCCGCCCTGGATGGAAAATTCAGCGAAGCCCGCATTTATTTATTACCGGACTCTATCAACACCAACTGGATGGACGTGGCAGAGCGGTCCTACGAGAAAGCCGATCCCGCAACAAAAGATGGCTATCGCGGAGCATCTATCAATATTCATCTCGTTAAACCCGTAAATGATTCTACCACGGTCATCATCTTTTCAAATTCATTTAAGAATGATCACGATACCCTGAAAGTGCTGAAAGTAAATGGTCAGTGGCTTGTTGACCTGAAATACCTTTATGAACATGATGAGGACACGACAACTTTCAAAACGTTGAATAAAGATTCGCTCCGATGATCAAAAACATTTTATTGGTCGGTTTGGGAGGCGGCATTGGCAGCGCGGTCCGATATCTATGCCAGAAATGGTTTACTGTAAACTTTCCATACCCTTTTCCATGGGGAACTTTTATCGTAAATCTGATCGGTTGTTTTTTGATTGGTGTCATTTATGCAGCTTCGGAAAAAAGCACAGCGCTAAGCCCACAAACGAGATTGTTCCTTGCCACGGGGTTTTGCGGAGGCTTTACTACTTTTTCCACTTTTGCATTTGAAAATATGGGCTTATTACGTAGTGGTGATACAACTTATTTTTTCCTCTACACGATCGGAAGCGTGGTGCTGGGCATTATGGGTGTTTTTGGGGGCGTAGCTATCATGAAAGTTTTATAATATGGAATTAGAAGGACAATCTAAACTATTGCGCATTTTTGTAGGTGAGGTTGATAAAATCGGCCACCGGCTTTTATATGAAGCCATATTAATTGCCGCCAAAGAAAATGGATTGGCAGGAGGCACTGTATTAAAAGGCATCATGTCATTTGGCGCCAGCAGCCGTATACACAGGGCAAGACTGATCGAACTGTCGGAAGATCTTCCCATCGTGGTTGAGATCGTAGATCATGCGGATAAAATAGACGCATTTTTACCAATAGTGAATGAGCTATTTGAAAAATGCGGCCGTGGCGGGTTGATCACTATGGAAAAAGTAGATGTGCTATATTATAAACCGAAGAAATAGATGTTAACAGTAAACCATCCCTGGCATGGAGCGCATTATGGCATAAACGCCCCGGCCACGGTGAATGCCCTGATCGAGATCCCCGAAGGATCAAGATCAAAGTACGAAGTTGATAAGGCCACCGGTTTGTTGCGGCTGGACAGGGTGATCTATTCTTCTTTCCATTATCCCATCAATTACGGGTTTATTCCGCAAACGCTGGGGCAGGATAAAGATCCCCTGGATATCCTTGTCCTGTGTTCACAATCTATTCAATCGCTTTGCCTGGTGGAAGCCAATGTGATCGGCAATATGCAGATGATCGATAGCGGAACCGTGGATGATAAGATCATCGCCGTAGCCGCCAAAGACCCTTCTGTTAATCATATTACCCGGATGGAAGAGCTGCCCCATCATTTCCTGCTGGAACTGAAAAACTTTTTCGAACAATACAAAGTCCTGGAGAACAAAAAAGTGGAGATCGATAATTTCCAGGATCAACTCATTGCCTACCGGATCATCCAGGAAGCCATTGACCTGTATAAAGAAACTTTCAAAAAGTAATCGCATTGAAAAATAAATTCAAAGAAATGAATGCAGAAACTGTCATGCTGCTCCTTGCTATTGGATTTGCAGCTGGTGTATTGAGCGGCCTGGTAGGGGTTGGCGGGGGCATCATCATCGTTCCGGCATTGATCTTCTTCCTTGGTTTTACGCAGCAACAGGCCCAGGGCACTTCGCTGGGGCTGTTATTATTACCCGTAGGTATCCTGGCGGTGGTCAATTATTACAACAAAGGATATATTGATGTAAGGGTGGTCGGTGTAATGTGCATTGCTTTTGTGCTGGGTGGCTGGCTAGGAAGTAAACTGGCTGTACAGCTTTCCCAGGATACGGTGAAGAAAATATTTGCCGTGGTTCTGTTTTATACGGCATTTAAAATGCTCGAATGGGATACGATGATCATAAAATGGGTCAAGGGATTGTTCTAAGTATAAAAGTGTTAAAGTGAAAGGAAATATATTGCTTACTGGAATACTTTTCATAAGTAATATTATAACTGCTCAATTAACTCAGCAAAAATTGGAAGATATTTCCTTAGAATATTTTGGCATAAATCCAATTGGAAAATCTCTTGACAGTATTGAAAGTGAATTAGTAAAGTCTCGAGGAGTCATTATTGACTTCAAAAGAGAGAAAACAGATAGTACACTTTTTTATTTTAGTGGATATACTTATAGTTTCAATCCATTTCCATTTCCTGTTAAGAAAATTCAGTATCAATTAACCTCTTCAGTGAATAAGAGGAACCCGTCGGGAATTATAGATACTTTACTGACATTTAATATCATTGCATTAACAGATACTTCTGAAAACGGAAAAGAAATAGTGATACAAGAATACAAAAAGCTTGACAAGAAGTTTAAAACACTATTCTCAAGGAACGTTTATCTACACCAAAAAAAGAAAAAAATATTACTCTATGAGCTGAGTAGCTATTATGAAGGATTTTTTGCTTACCCGATACTTAGTTCTGGCTGGGGAGTACATTATTCAGATAGAAAAACATATGCGTTGAGTATCTATTTCCGTTTGAATTTAAAATAATCTCCTTATCGCCTGCAAACGCAACCGTCGCTTACTAGTTTCCAGATTAAAAATTCCCTTTTTATCTATCGCGTCTATCCGCACTTTGCCCGAGGCATGAATGATCTGATCATTACCCAACAATATACCCACATGAACAATCTCTTCCTTTGCATTAAAAAAAGCAAGATCCCCCGCCAGTGCTGTACGGAATTTCTTTACCGGTTTACCTTCCTGCGCCTGCTGCCAGGCATCCCGGGGAAGATCAATTCCCATCAATTTATAAATGACCTGTACAAATCCGCTGCAATCGACTCCCAGAGGTGTGCGGCCTCCCCACATATAGGGTGCATTGAGCCAGTTGTTTGTTAGCTTCTGAACAAGTTCGGGACCAGGTTGCTGTTCATCGCGTTTACAAAAGTCGCCCGCAAAATTATATTCAATTTCGCCTAATCTACCTCTCCCGCCTTCAAAAAAAGGTAAGGAAGAGCCCACCGGCACAATCCATTTTTTATCACCGGCCAAAATGATATTCAACAGACCCTTTGTGGCGAAAGCACTCATGGTATTAGCTGTATTTTCATCAACAGGTTCCAGCAGGGTATTGGTCATCCAGCCCTCATAGCCATCATGGAGGCTCCTGATCTTCACCCAAAATTCCCCTCTTGCTTTCAATACTTTAACTGTTTCACCAAATAATAACTGGTTTACCATTTCTTTCCGGTGCATGGGTTTACGGCGAACCGGCGCCGCCGCCACTGCTACAACAGCATAATCCATATGAATAATTTTGTTCTGTATAAATCCCACCCCATAGGGGCTTCCCAAAAACATTAAAATAAGAGAAATTTCACATAATATCCACGGGTAAAGTTCGTCATAATTTATTGGTGCCGTTCCACGTAAATGATAAAGTAACCACCTAAACCTATTGAATTTGGAAAAATTGGTATCTCATATAAAACAAATAGCTATTTTTCACCTGTGAAGAAGGATAAATACCAGGATCTAAGCGACCCAGAATTACTTCAGCGGTTTTATGCCGATAGGGACAATGAATGGCTGGGCATTTTACTGCAACGGTACACGCTCCTGTTATTGGGGGTAAGCATGAAGTATTTAAAAAATGAGGAGGAAGCCAAAGATAGTGTGCAGCAGATCTTTTTAAAAGTGATCCAGGAATTACAAAAATACAAAGTGGAGTTCTTCAAATCCTGGCTCTACATGGTCGCCAAAAACCATTGCCTGATGAAACTCCGTGACCGGCAGGGAAAGATCATCACGGAGATCAATGACCGACTTGCCGCGAGACCCGAAGAAGAAGGATCGGACCTGCAAACCCTGCTACAGAATGACCGCACACTTGAATTGATGGAGATCGCATTAAAAGAGCTGAATCCTGAGCAACAGCAATGTGTAACTTTGTTTTACCTGCAAAAGAAAAGCTACCAGGAGATCAGCCAGCAAACAGGTTTTACGATGTTGCAGGTGAAAAGTTATATACAGAACGGAAAACGAAATCTGAAAATACTGATTGAAAATAAATTAAAGCTATAAAACAGTTGACCAGTATGACCCATATGACTTATTTGACTTAACCCCATGTCAGAAAACTTTAAAGACATATTATCCCATCTGTCCACCGAGGTAGACCAGGAGACCCTGTTGTTATACCTGCAGGGTAAACTTTCAGAAGAAAAGAAACATGAAGTGGAAAAGAAGCTCATGCAAAATGAGTTTGCAGATGAAGCCCTGGAAGGTTTGCAGGAGTTCAAAGACAAGGATCAGATCAACTACATGGTAGAAATGCTGAATCGCGACCTGAAAAAGAAAACAGCTAAGAAAAAGGCCCGCCGGGAAAAAATGCGGATAAAGGACCAGCCCTGGCTATATGTATCCATCCTGATCCTGATCCTCCTGATCATTATTTGCTACGTAGTGATACATAGGTACCTGGTTAGCAAATAGGAAAAATAGTTAAAAGTGAATAAATAATAGTGAATAGTGCCTCACATCCGAAAAACCTTACCAATTTGAGAAAGTATCAAGTTGATAAGGTTTTTCAATCGAAGGAACTATTAACTATAATTATTCTCTATTCGCTTTTCTCTATCAATACTTCACCTTATCCGCCATATTCTTCCATGTATCAAACGCTTCTTTAGCCCCCGGGTGCGGGTAATGCACGAATGGAATCTTCCGGTCAGCCATTTTTGTATTGATCTCATGATAAATAAAATCATCATCGAATTCAATAGCCGCAGCTTCTTCCCGGGTGTTGGCATAAATGACTCTTTCAGGCCTTGCCCAATAAATGGCGCCAAGGCACATCGGGCAGGGTTCACAACTGGCGTAGATCTCGCACCCGGTCAGTTGATATGTGCCTAATCTAGTGCAGGCATTACGAATGGCCACTACTTCTGCATGAGCTGTCGGGTCATTAGATGATGTGACCATATTACAACCTTCCCCAATGATCTCATCGCCAAGAACCACTACACAACCAAAAGGTCCTCCCTTTCCGTTTTGCATGCCTTGTTTGGCCAGCTCGATGGCCCGTTCCATGAACCGGGTTTCTTTTTCTGTTTGCATAGTTGAGTTTTGAAAGGGTTAATTTCCAGGCAAAATGTGGATTAACCCCCGATTTTCCACAGCTTATGCACCTAAATCATTCCAATATGAAGTTAATATTAATTTTAAGTTAAGCCCAATGTTTTGGCCGGGAAGCATCGTACTTTATAGATTCTAACCAGTTTTTATTCTTAAACTATCGTTATATGAAATGGGAAATCGCTTCCAAGACAGCAAAGCAGGAGATATACGAACTCTGGCATAAAGAAAAAAAATTACTCACACTTGACTTTCATCCTTTTACGAATTCTGCCCGCATTGATTACGCAGATGAAAAAAGAGTTTTCCTGATCCGCAAAGAAGGTTTCCTTCGAAACAAAACTGTTTTACGCAATGAATATGGTGTACGTATTGGCCAATTAGGTCATGATAAATCGAATTCCGCTGAAGGCACGATCGATCTGAATGATGAAAAGTTCTTCTATGCCTTAAATAATGACCCTATGACCGAACTGGTCATTTACAAAGATACCAAAGACAAGCCTTTTGTGACTTGTGGTTTAAAACCCGATAATGGCAATACCTCCGTTCAATTCACTAAAGAAAATCAATTAAGCCATACCCAACATTTTCTCCTGATGGCTCTTTGCTGGTATATGTTCCTGCCCGTGGCCAAAGAAAATACAGTTGAATACGCTGTACAATAACTTAACTATTACAAAGCCGACCAGACCTGTTTTGCAAACTGCTCCAGCGAAGGATCTCTTGCTGCCATTAACAACAGCACACAATTACCGGTAAGATGAGGCCGGACTGCCTCCAGCCAATCATTCCTGTTCTCCACAAAAAAAGCAGATTTACCTGATACCTTCAGATCGTTGATAAGATCATGAGCTGAAATATCTTTGGTGGCAGTTCCGCCTGCATAAAATATTTCACTCATCCATATCTCATCTTCCCGTCGAAGCACCCTGCCAATTTCCTTTACAAAATCATTCCGTAAAAATTTGGTAGGCTTATATCCATGTGGCTGGAACCAGGCGATCACTTTGGGAGCCACGGCCTGGCAGGCTTCAATGGCCGCAGCACATTTTACAGGATTATGGGCATAATCATCGATCAGCCATACTCCATTCTTATTTCCCAATACCTGATGGCGCCGAAAGATACCTTCATATCTCCGTAATGCTTCAGCACTGGTCTCCACCTTAACCCCCAGGAGACCGGCTATAGTAGTGGCCGCCAGTGCATTTTCCATATTGTGTTTGCCGATCAATTGCATATTAAAATCCATCCCATTGATTTGAAAGCTGATCTCCAAACCATTTTGCTGAAACCCGGACGCCATATAACCTGCCGGAAAACCCGGATCCGCCGAAAAATCATGATCAGCATTCCGGGAAAGCTGACGAGCCAGGGGGTGCGACTGGTTCACCACGAATTGTTGGCTGTTATTCTTAAATGTATTAAACAGATCCATCAATTCATTGATCTCCTGGTGATCCTTGTCAACGTTTAATAATAGCCCGATCTCAGGTTTATATTGTACAATTGAACCATCACTTTCATCAGCCTCTATCACCAGCCAGTCGCCTTTTCCCACCTTTGCATTCCCGATCTTTCCCCGCCGGATGATACTGATCAAACCGGCGCCGCTGATGATACTGGGCTGCAGCCCTGCATATTCTAATATATCGAAAAGCATTGCGCTGGTGGTACTCTTTCCGCTTGTGCCTCCCACAGCGATCGTTCTTTTACTATGCGCAATGATTGCCAGCAATTCAGACCGCCTGATGATAGGGATATTCAATTGCTTCGCTTTCTGCACTTCTACAACTGTATCTTCAATAGCTGAGGAAACGACGACCAGGTCCGTTGATTCTGTGATACCTTCCCCATTTTGAACATAACAGGGTATTCCTTCCTCCTCCAGTTTAACCTTTATTTCATTGAACTCCCCGGGTGCAAAAAACCGGTCGCTTCCACTCACGTTTTTGCCAATCCCTTTTAAATACTGCGCAATGGCACTCATCCCGCTACCTGCAATACCGATGAAAAAAGGGTTTTTGAAATCATTAATTGATCCGATCATGGTACAAATAAAAGAAATAATTACGGAGAAGGATTTTTCCCTTGCCAGTCGTCCAAGCAAAACGAAAAAGCAGCTTACCGCGGACATATGAAAATTTTCGTACTATCTTAAACCATTAATTTAAACACCGGTCACAGGCCGGACCAAAAAGCCACGACATGATTGTCACCAACTCCAAAAAAATTATCGTCGCTGTAATCACTGTGCTGGTTGTATTTGTTGGCTGTAAAAAAAATCCGGATAGCACAACAACACCAGTTGATCCTGCTATCGCTGCTGTGTTGAATTTGCCTACCTCCCCATTTAATTATGCCCATCCTGCCTTGCCGGCCTACCTCACTACACCTAATATCCTGGGACAAATAAATACACCAGCCGGTAATCCCATAACCGATAACGGCGCCACGCTGGGCAGGGTTTTGTTCTACGATAAAAATCTTTCTGTTAATAACGCAGTTGCCTGTGCTTCCTGTCATAAGCAGGCTAACGCTTTCGCGGATCCTGTTGTATTAAGTTCCGGTTTTAATGGAGGATCCACCGGAAGAAATTCGATGGCCCTTGCTGACGCAAAATATTATCCGAATGGCAATTTCTTCTGGGACCAGCGGGCCGCCACCCTGGAAATACAAACACTGAAACCTATACAGGATCACGTGGAAATGGGAATGACCCTGACCGGGCTGGAAACCAAATTAAACACATTAGCTTATTATCCTACCCTTTTTGCAAAGGCTTTCGGGGACAATGCTATAACCAGTAACCGTGTATCATTGGCTTTATCCCAGTTCGTCCGTTCCATCGTTTCTTATCAATCTAAATATGATGCCGGCAGAATTACATTCACGGCCCTTCCTCCTCCGGCACCTAATACCCCGTTCCCCAATTTTACGGCACAGGAAAACAGGGGAA
>JADGPW010000104.1 GCA_017882265.1 Chitinophagaceae bacterium
TCCGCCACATTGTATTCCACTTTGCGTTGCATATATACCTTGGTTGATTGAGACGCTTACGACCTTGTATCCTCCTTTTGAACCAGAACCTGGTAAAAGGGCTGCATCACCCCCATCGCCATAGTTAACCACCTTTGCAAAATCGGCGGCACCCGCTGTCATAAAACTCAGTTTACTGACTCCACCCGGACTTCCATTAAATCCAATGTATTGACTAGTAAGTCCTGTAGCTGAAAATGCGCCTCCGGTAGCCTGGCCATTAGCAGCTGAAACAAGTGGGTCTCCATTTGAACCACCTGTTCCCCCGCTAGCCTGTAAACTTACTCCGCCAATTGTAAAGGTAGTGTTGCCGCCATTGATGCCATATATACTCACATTTCCATAATTCCCACCTGCTCCCATGACAAGGCTCGCTGAAGCAGCCGGTGAAACCGTTAGCCTGGCTGAAATATATCCTCCTCCACCACCACCGGTTAAGTTGCTTCCACCACCACCTCCACCCCAACATTCTACCAGGATGGTAGTGACCCCTGCCGGAACAGTAAAGATATCCGAACAATTACCGGCGCCAATGGTAAAAGCGGTCGCTGAGCAATCATAAACCTTCATGTTTTTAAACTCTGATAAATCACCCCATACCAGGTTATTGCCTGCGTCCTTCATCAATACCTGGTTACCGGTTCCGGCATTGCCATTTATTTTCAGTTGGCCGCTGACATTGATATTGCCATTTACATCTAATTTTTCAGTCGGTGTAGGAGTATTTATTCCTACATTTTGTGCTATGCCACTAAATGAACAAAATGATATTGCAATAACACTATATAACTTTTTCATATGAAATATTTAGTGCCTAATCTATTTATATAACATGAAATATACCATGACCTAAATCATATTTATTTTTTCCCCTATCCTCCCCGACCTGTCCCCAGATCTCAGTCTATGATACCTAAAGAACTTCAAAGGGAGGCTTTGACAGTAAATAAATGCCTTATTTCTTATGAATGCCCCTTACCTGTAAAGTCTATAAACTCATCTATAGCATGTGGAGAAAACCATTGTATATCTTTATCCTTCTTAAACCAGGTCATCTGGCGTTTGGCATACTGACGCGTATTTATCCTGATCCGTTCTGTCACTTCGGGCAATAATAATTTTCCATCCAGAAAATCAAACATTTCTGAATATCCAACTGTCTGTAAAGCATTGAGGTGTTTAAAAGGTACCAGCTTTTTTACTTCTTCCAATAGCCCTTTTTCTAACATGGCATCCACCCTGCTATTGATATTATGTTCCAGTTCTTCTTTTGGCAATTCCAGCCCGATCTTTATAATATTGAAATCTCTTTTTGTTTTTTCATTTTTCCGGAAAGAAAGAATGGAATGCCCGGAGCTTTCCACCACTTCCAAAGCCCTCATCATACGTTGTGGATTTTGTATCTCGCCGGCTTTATAGAATTCGGGGTCCTTTAATTTTATTTCTTCCTGTAACCAGGCTAATCCTTTTTTATCGAATGCCGTGCTTATCCTGTTTCGGATCTCCGGTTGTACAGCCGGTATCTCATCAAGTCCTTCACAAAATGCTTTAATGTATAGTCCGGTTCCCCCTGTCATGATCACAACATCATGTGATTTGAAAAGTTCTTCCGTTTTTATCAAAGCTATTTTTTCAAATCCTGCAGCATTGATCTCTTCCAAAATAGAATGAGTAGCAATAAAATGATGTTTGACCTGTTTCAGCTCTTCCGGGCTTGGTCTTGCCACCCCGATATCCAGTTCTTTGAAACACTGGCGGCTGTCTGCTGATATTATTTCGGTTTGGAAATGTTTGGCGAGTGCAATCGCTACTCCTGTTTTTCCAACAGCAGTCGGACCTACAATAATAATGACTGTCTTACCCCCAACTCCGCCAGCCGGCGTAGAGTTTCGAATAGTTTCTATACTTTGCGCCATTCATCATGCATTGAATATTGCTTATTGAGTATTGCCCATTGTCCATTGTCTATTGCCCATTTCCCATTCACACTTTAAATCTCTTCTTCGGCACTCTCTCCCTCCAATGTCACTTCATCATCCGGTATTCCCAGGTCTTCTCCTTCTTCATCTTTTTCACTAAATCCCTCCCCCGCCTGTGTCAGGTCATATTTCTCTTCTATATCGGCAAACTTTGGCCCTAGCAAACCTTTTGTTCCATACTGGCTGGGGGCGATGCCTTCGGTCCGGATCGTTGAAGGGTAGCTGATCTTCGGGTTCTCTTCTTTGGAAACATTGATCAGTTCCAGCAGGAAACTCCAGTTCTTATTGAAATCATACAGGTATATAAAACGCTGGTTGGGATCCCTTATCTCGGAACCAATGGTGGTCTCACTCATGATGAGGGGTGGCGCCTTGTATTCTTTGTCATATTTCTCCAGCGATATCTCCCTTCCCCGTAACCAATGGTCATTACTCCGGAAAAAAGTCGCCTTATGTTTGTTATCAAACTCATACGCTTTTAGGATCGATTCATGCAGGTCCTGGAATGACTGTGAATGCCGGATCACCACATCGCGGTATACACTTTCATCTTCTTCCAGATAAACCCTGAATTTCAGAATAGCCATAGACAAATTTAAGATTTTTGATGGTCAATTCAGGTTTTGGCGACCTTTAATCCAAGCTCCTTTCCCTTCTCCAGCATAAAGGCAAACGCAGATTCAAAGGTAATGGGGATAACACCATCCAGCATGGCATCTTTGAGAGCGTCCTTTATAATTCCTACCTGCCTGGAGGGTGGAAGCCCGAAGGTTTCCATAATAATTTCTCCCGTGACCGGTGGTTGCCAGTTACGTATACTATCTTTTTCCTCCACTTCTTTACACCGATCACGCACGAGCTGGAAATTTTCGAGGTACCGATTTACTTTTTGTTTATTCTTCGAAGTAATGTCAGCTTCGCAAAGCATCATCAGGGAATCAAAATCATTCCCGGCATCAAATAACAAACGACGGATAGCGGAATCGGTGATATTTTCTTTCGTCAGGCTGATGGGTCGCAGATGAAGTTCCACCAGTTTTTTTACCAGCCTCATCTTTTCATTTTGGGGCAACTTTAATTTGGCGAAAACCTTCGGTACCATTCTTCCTCCCAGCGCTTCATGACCGTGAAATGTCCAGCCATGACCTTCTTCAAATTTTTTGGTAGCGGGTTTGGCAATATCATGCAATAGTGCTGCCCAGCGTAACCAAAGGTCGCCCGTAGTAGCAGAAATATTATCGAGCACTTTCAGGGTGTGATAGAAATTATCTTTATGCCCGTGCCCGTCCTTGTATTCGGCACCGGCCAGCTCCACCAAAGGAGGGAATATGATCTGTAATAACCCGCTTTTGTATAACAAATCAAATCCAAAAGAAGGTACAGGAGCCAGGACGATCTTATTTAACTCATCCGTGATCCTTTCCTGTGAAATAATGCTGATCCTTTCTGCATTGTCTTTAATTCCCTGCCAGGTTTTTTTGTCTATAGAAAATCCCAGTTGCGCAGCAAACCGGATAGCCCTCATCATTCGCAAGGGATCATCGCTAAAAGTGCGTACCGGATCCAGGGGAGTGCGGATAATCTTTTTATCAATATCCTCAAGGCCATGAAAAGGATCAAGAAGTTTACCAAAATCGGACGCATATAAACTGACTGCCAATGCATTTATAGTAAAATCTCTCCTGTCCTGGTCGTCTTTCATTGTGCCGGGTTCGATGGCCGGGTTGCGGGAATCAAACCGGTAACTTTCTTTTCGGGCGCCGACGAATTCGATGTTGAAGATGTCGGCCCCCTCTAAATCTCCCCCTAAGGGGGAGACTTCCGAAGAGTCATTATTTTCGGAAAGGTTTACTTTAATATGTGCAGTACCGAATGTTTTAAAGATGCTTACCTGCGGAACGGGATAAAATAGTTTGGCTGTTTTTTTTGCAAGCTCAATGCCATCGCCGATGCAGACGATATCGGCATCCGAAGTAGCCCGGCCAAGGATCTTGTCTCTTACATAACCTCCTATCAAATACGCTTCCACACCCAATGCATTGGCGGCAGAGGCGATCTTGTCCAACACCATTAGTTCTTTACCAGTAAAATTGATCTCCATAAGAGAAATGCTAAGTGCTAAGTGTTAAATGTTAAGTGCTAAGTCTTAAGTGTTAAATACAAAACTTTCTTTAATCTGTAAAATTAGTAACTGTACGCCACTTAAAACTTAGCACTTACCATTAAAACTACGGTCTGATGATCTCCGCGCTACCCTTGTTCCATTTGATAACAGCAGATGGTTCCGCTATCGTGGTATCATCTTGGCGGTAATTGACAATATAATCAACCCCGATTTTTATTTCAATGGTTATATCGGTAAACAGGATGGCAGGAGCCTGCCCGGTTATATTAGCCGAAGTAGACACGATGGGTTTACGGAATCTTTTTAAAAGATGTATGCAAAAAATTTCATGACAAATACGGATAGCTATGCTTCCGTCTCTTCCTGTCAGGTTTTCAGCCAATCCAATGGCGCCGGGATAGATCACGGTAGTCGGCTTTGTTGTTTCCTGCAAATAATCAAAAACCCGGGTATCAGGATTGGCGACATAGCGGATCACATCCCTCTCTTCCGCTACCAACACGATCATCGCTTTATTATCCGATCTTTTCTTTAGCTGGTAGATCCTCTGTACTGCTTTTTCATTGGTGGCATCACAGCCAATACCCCATAACGTATCAGTTGGATAGAGAATGATCCCCCCATTCCTTAATGCAAAGAGGCATTGCTCGATATCTTTTTCAAAATCTACCATATACTTTTATAAACATTCATAACCCCAGCAGCGCATTTTGATGGGGTAAAGTTTTGCGCATGACGCCAGCCTTTCTCTTTCATCATTATTACGAGTGCCGCATCTGCAACTATTTTTTTCATAGCGACAGCGATCTCTTCCGCCTGACCCGGATCCACAAAACAGGCCGCATCGCCGCCAACTTCCGTCAAACCGGAAACA
>JADGPW010000105.1 GCA_017882265.1 Chitinophagaceae bacterium
ATATCAGGGTCAACCTGCACAGCAATAGCAAAAGCAAGCCTCACATACATTCCGCTTGAATAGGTTTTTACCGGCTGTCGCACAAATTCACCAATATCCGCAAAACTTAATATGTCATCTATTTTAGCATCCATTTCTTCCCGGGTAAAACCAAGCAGGGTTCCGTTAAAATAAACATTTTCAATACCGGTAAGTTCGGGGTTAAAACCGGTGCCAAGCTCCAGTAAGGAAGAAACCTTGCCATTTACCATTACATGTCCGCTTGTCGGCGTCAGCACATTCGAGAGTATTTTGAGCAGGGTGGATTTACCGCTTCCATTCTGCCCGATAATGCCCATGGTTTCTCCCTTCTTTACTTCGAAGCTTACATCTTTAAGGGCATAAAAATCGTGATGGAATTTTTTTCGCAGGGGGTGCAAAGCCTCTTTTAACCGGTCGCGGGGCGTGTTGTACAGGTGATAAACCTTTGAAAGGGAGGAAACTTGTATGGCGGGGCTTTCGGACATGATTTGAATAATGAGTTATAATTTATTTGGGATTTGTGATTTTTTATAATGTATCTGCAAAATGCGGACTAAGTTTCCTGAAAACAGTAGCACCTAAAATAAAAATAAAAAGAGTGACCAACCAGAAATAGATGGCCCCGTTGATATTTTCAAAAAACCATGTTTTATGCAAAAATGTGTAACGGTACCCTTCTGTAATGTAGAAAAACGGGTTGAGATAGGCAAGATATTTCCAATTGCCGATCAAACTGGTAGATGACCATACGAGCGGTGTTGCCCAGAACAGGATGGCAAGCCCTGCTATAACGACCTGGCCGACGTCGCGTACAAAAACATTAATGGAGGATAATAACCAGCCCAGGCCTGTCAGCAAAACCACAGCAGCAAAAAGATAATAAATGATCTGGAACCAGTAGATGCTGGGGTAATAACCATAGGCGATCATCAAAACGGCAATCACTACAATAAAGAAAAAATGAATAATTAAGGCGGTAAAAATTTTTACCAGCGGAATGATATTTACAGTAAAAGAAGTATTCTTGATCAGGTAGGAATATTCAACAAGCGAGCCGGATGTAGCGGTCAACGATTCGCTGATAAAAAACCAGGGGATCATGCCGCAGATCAGCCATGGTAAAAAATAAAACCCATCACTCGTTTTCCCTACTTTTAATCCATAGGTAAAGGCCACCCACATCACGAGAATGATTATGGCAGGCTGGATGAATGCCCAGGGCAAACCGAGGTAGGAACCCAGGTATTTATTCTGGAAATCCCGTTTGACGAGCTGCCCGATCACATACTTCTTATTGTAAAGGTTCCGCAGAAAAGCAAATAAACTTCTTATATAAAACATAAATTCAACAGGGTGTTATGCCGTTACTAAATAGTTGATAATGTCAATATATGCATATCCATATATTGGAATGAACCATATGTTGTATTTTTATTGTGCAAACATACATTTATTACCTCAGGTCGAAAATGCCTGAAAATCCTATTTTGGAAATGCCTTGAATACAGGTGTAGTTCACAAAAACCCGGTGCTGCTATGCAGCACCAATAATAGCCTGAACTATTTTATGAAACGTATTGATCATCCATGAAAAATAACAGCCCCATTGCCATATTGCTGGCCACGTTTAATAGTGAGAAATATTTAAACCAGCAAATTGATTCTATCCTGGAGCAGACCAACCGGGAATGGACCTTATTTATCAATGATGATTGTTCAACGGATAATACCCTGCAAATAATCGATCACTATACTGAAAACCATAAAAATAAAATTATCAGGCTATCCCCGGGCACACAAAAATCAGGAGCAGCTTATAATTTCGAATTCCTGCTGCAGGCAATAAGTTCGAATTACTATATGTTCTGTGACCATGATGATGTATGGCTGCCCTCCAAGATCGATGATTCCATAAAACAAATGCGGGTGATGGAAAAGGAATTCCCGGGATCAGCCGTCATTGTGCATACTGATTTAGCTGTTGCTGATGAAAATTTGCATATCCTTCATCCTTCATTTTATAAAAAAATAAAAGTTAATCCTGTGTATTTTTCCTCTTTTAACTTTCTTGGAGTGGCCAATTGTGTTACCGGTTGCACCATGCTTATTAACGATATGGCCAAAATAAAAACGCCGCCGTTGCCCATGCATTTTACCATGATGCATGATTGGTGGATAGCGATCAATAATTCTAAAACCGGGAAAATATCTTATATACCCCGGGCAACCTTATTATACCGGCAGCATGCCTCCAATACCATCGGGGTGCAGAAAGGCGGTATTTTTAATATTTTATACCTGAGGAGAAATCTTTTATACGATATAAGAAAGTACCGTTATCTCAGGATGCTCGGGTATGGAAATATCCTGAAATACATTTATTATAAATTATTATATCAACTGATGCGCTATATTAAAAAGTAACAAAGAATAAAAAAGATATAACAGGTATTCTTTTATCATAAAATTTACCCTTTTTGCTCTATCCATTAAACGGGTGTCCGGCATTTAAAGATTATGACAAGATCCATCAACGTTTGTATCCCCACCTATAACGGTGATCTTTATATCAAAGAGCAGTTGCTTTCCATTCTTGGCCAATTGGGTATAGATGACGAAATCATTATTTCCGATGACCATTCTACAGACAGTACCCTTCAAAAGATCGCAGGTCTGAAAGATCCCCGAATCAAAGTTTTTACGAATGAAGGCAAACCGGGGCCCGTTTACAACATGGAAAATGCACTGAAACAGGCAAAGGGTGATCTTATTTTCCTGGCGGACCAGGACGATTCCTGGTACCCGGAAAAGATCTCCATGATGGTGCCTTTGCTGGAGAAATATGATCTGGTCGTCAGTGATGCCACGGTTACCGATCAAAACGGGAAAATCCTGCACCCCTCTTTTTTTATAATTAATAAATCCGGAAGAGGATTGCTCCGGAACTGGTACCGGAATTCCTTTATCGGCTGCTGCATGGCCTTCAACCGGAAATTGCTCAACCGTGTCTTGCCCTTTCCTCCCGGACTTGCCATGCATGATTCCTGGATCGGGTTGAATGCCGCCCTGTCGGGAACATATTATTTCCTGCCCCGGCCCCTTGTCTACTATCGCAGGCATGGCAGGAATGCCACAGCGCTAGCTGAAAAAAGTGGTTTCAGTATCTTCTATATGATCAGGTACAGGATGTACATGATGTACCGGGTGTTATTAAGGAGAATGAAACATTAACGTGGCAAGTACGTTGAGCCATATCAGGGAAGGCTATAATTGGGTCAGGCACCCTTTGGCTTCAGTTTTGTCTTATCCAAATAAGTTTTCAATTGTTCAAAGTTCGTCATAATTAATAATTTCTTTTGGTGTTCTTAATAGCCCGGCTTCTAAAAGGTCGGAAACAAGAACAATAAACAATCCTTTGGTTACTAACGCAAAGAAGGGAATTGTGTCAGCGGAAAACTCTTTATCAAATTGTCCGCCTTTTGTGCGTTCGGCAAGTTTATCGAAATGCGACTTTCTGTTTTGTGAGTTCAACGTTGAAGTTCACTTTTGCGTTCAACGCTTTGAAAACTTTTAAAATCGTGTCAAATCTGGCATCCGTCAAACTGTTTTCAATTTTTGAAATCTGTGCTTTTTTCACACCTACAAGTTCCCCCAATTGTTCCTGAGTCAGGTTGCGTTCAAGTCTAACTTGTTTAATAGTTTGTCCTAATAGGTCAAGTCGAAGTTCGTTTTCGAATTCGTCTCTTTTTTTTGTGCCCTTCCTGCCAATGTGTTTGTCAGTCAGTTCTTCTAAGCTATATGTTTTCATTTTTTCTTGTTTTATCATTAAAGTATTTTATCCTCAGTCTTTCCGCTTTTTCAATTTATCTTTTTGGTGTTTTATCAGTTTTTTTTATCAGTCCGTGAGTTGAAATCACGACTGTGTTTTCTTTGTCGGTCTTGTCCCAAAATGCAAATAGACGATAATGTGTTTTGCTAAATTTTGTTCTGAATTCCCAAATTTCGTCTTGAAGCTTTTTAAAGAGTTCGTTGTCGTTTACAAATCTGGCTTTCCAAATATTGTATAGGATTTTTTCTTTTGTCTTATCATCTAAACCGTCTAAAAAAATTTTAGCCTCTTCTAAAAACTCAACCCGGAATTTATAGTCCATTTAATGATTTGGAACAAAGATAAATGTTTCCTGTTTAAGAAACAAGTCCAGGTTTGAGGTAGGGTCTGTTTTGCTGACGCACAACTGATGTGTCTATGTAAATCCTTTTTGTCATTGTTTCAAAGGTAAACAATAAAGGGATTTTTTAAAGTTAGAGATGTCTCCCGCTGATAACGCAGATGTATCCGCAGATAAACACGGATTATTTCTGCGATCCCGATAGCTATCGGGACTGGTCAGCGAATATCTGCGGGAAAAAATTCAAACTGAGTTACTATTTGTTTCCGGAAAAGTTTTCGCCCAACCCATTATTACCTACCTATTTGAAAGCAGTACCCGGACGTGAAGGATGAAGATCAGGTGGGTACTTCCTTATTTGACTTGTAGCTTCTGCCATACATTTTTGCCAGCAGTCTTGCGATAAATCCCGGCCAAAACCGTTTGAACATCAGCAGATCTTCCCGCTGTCTTACATTGACTTCAAGTCCTTTTGTTGTTGCAGAATCCGAGTGTATCCGGTGCTTTAAAAGCATTTTGTTTACATAAACAAATCTTCCTTCCATGTATGCCATCCTGTACCAGGCATCCCAATCCATATTGACACTAAATTCAGCAGAAAATTGAAAGCCCGTTAACTTTTCCAGGTTGTACATTACGCTGGGTGCCGGTATCGGACAGCCGGCTGATAACATTTTTTTTTTCCAGTATCTTCTTCGAATGTCTTTTCCAAGTGGCATAAAAAACCATAGCATTAAACGCTTAACACGCAAAAGCAGGGTGCCCGATCTTTCCTTTCCTTCAACGATTTCCGAATAGTTGGTAAAACAAATCAACACATCCCTGAATTTTTCAGCTTTATGGATGCAGGATGCTGTATAATCCGGCAGATACACATCGTCCTGGTGCGCCAGGGTAACATATTTCGTTTTGGCTTGCCGCAAGCTGAAATTCCAGTCATGAGCAATGCCCTGCCCTGATTCGGTAACAAAAAGATCCACCCGGTATTTTTTTGCCATAGCACTTATATATTCAGAAGGCGTGGATGTGGAAATATAAATATCACTTTCCATGGTTTGATTCTTCAATGAATCGAGGCATGCAGAAAGGTAGGGGGATTCCGAATAAGCCAAAACCGCGAAGGAATGATTACGCATGCTGTAATTTCACTTTTTCGGGTAATTAGTAATATCAAAACTTATAGCAGACAACAACAATTGAAAACCGAGGATGATCAACAGGGAGGGTATGACCACAGTACCGGTCGGAGCCGCTAACCCTATGCCTGAGTATTTTAAATAATTGGATATGCCATATATGGTTCCGGCCAAAAACAAGGGAAACCCAAATATCCAATAAAGCGAGGCAACATTGAAATCAAACAAAAAGTATTTCAGGATGATCCGCTTCATAAAGGCAAGAAACAGCTTGGGTGGAAACCCAAAGAAGGCTTTTGTTCTGGAAAGTCCTGAAACCTCTTTTCCGTACCTGGCCTTCATGGGGATATCCTCGATCACTGCATTGCCGTAATACAATTCAATCAGCATGGATGTCTCAAAATAATACCGTTTATGGATCTTATTAAAATCCACATTTAATAATGCTTCGTTTTTTATGGCTGTAAACCCGTTGGTGGGATCAAAAATATTCCAATAACCGGATGCTGCCTTAATAATAAAACTGAGGCCCAGGTTGCCGATTCGTCTCACCAGGGGCATTGTCCGCAATGCCCTGAAATCCCTGAACCGGTTACCC
Organism: Chitinophagaceae bacterium; assembly: GCA_017882265.1. Lineage (GTDB taxonomy): Bacteria > Bacteroidota > Bacteroidia > Chitinophagales > Chitinophagaceae > JADGPW01. The sequence goes on from JADGPW010000105.1 coordinate 5,925, forward strand.
TTTGTAAAATCGGCCTTATCTTCCAATAGGGGTTTGATCAATGCAGGAATATTCGCCGGGTCCATCTGACCATCGCCATCCATCTTGATGATGATCTCTGAATTCAATTCCAGTGATTTTCTATAGCCGCTTATCATGGCCGCGCCTACGCCCTGGTTCACTTCATGCCGGATATAAATTATTTTTTTATTTTCCGTTGACAATCGTACTAAAATAGTTTCCGTGTCATCTTTGGAACAGTCGTTCACAGCAATGATCCAGGAAATAGTATCCGGCAGTTTCCTGATCACTTCTTCAATATGATTGGCTACATTATAACAGGGTATTACTGCAGAAATAATCATAAGCCATTACGTTTATAGTTAAAAGGTCTAAAGGTTCTTTTACCGAAATCATTCAGGCATTTCAATATCCGGAACACCCGGGTCAACCGGTGTTACTGTACTAAATAATTAGCATCTCTTGCATTGACGCTTTCCCCCGGCAACCACGTGTTTTTTACCTGGCTGAACAGTTGCTTCAGGGTTGTCCGGGAAATTTTGTTATTGACAACAAGGAGGGCATTCATATATAGTTCATGAATTTGAATTAAAAAAACGAAGGTAAACAATGAATTGTATTTATACCCCCGATTTCCAATATGCCAAACTTGTGTATAAGCTTAACAGCAAACCGAAGATGGTAAAACATGAAAACTTAATTCCGCAAAATCGCACATTTATCGGTTCTATTTCCCGATACAGAAAATACTGAAGACCTGTTTTCAAAGGTTTTAATGATTCTAGTAACAAGATAAGTAACAAGGATTTGGGAAACAAACTGCAAAAACCAGCGAAACAGGGAAACCCGGCTTCCGCTGACAAATAAGCTGTTTTGCTCAATAAGAACATTGAAATCATCTTCCGCCACGCAAATGATGCATATATTGACAGTTCTTATTCCCTCTACTTTAAGAAGTTTTGAAAAGAGATTGAAGCTGATATGGTGGTGCAGGTTAACGGCAGTTATTTTAACAGCAAGTTCCTGGCTTAAATACTGCAGTTTTTAATAGTTTAATGGGAGCGGTATGCAAAAAAGACAGCGTTGATTTCACCAGCCACATTGAAAAGAATTTCAATTTTAATGCTTTAAAAGAAATGATCAATAAATAATAACATTATGAAAAAAACATTTTCATTCCTCCTGTTTTTTTTACTGCTGCATCATTACTCTTTTGCACAGCAACCTACCTCCGCTGAAATTCAAAAGAAGGCAGAGCAATTGCTGAATGACCCGACAGTAAAAGCAGCCATGGAGCAGGCAAAAAAAATGAACCAGCAGCCGGGGAATGCCGCTAACAGAAATGATACAAAGAATACCGACACCACAATAAAACCCACCACATTAAAGCCGGACAATCGGAAATTACCTGAAAGAAATAATTCATTGCTTTCTCAACTGCCAAAAAAAACATTAACCGGGAACCAATTGGCCACTTACCTGAATACACTTGAAGCACAACTGACTCAAAAAATAAAATCATCTTCGGCCGATTCCGTAAAATTTACGGTACTACAATTGGGCAATGACGGTGAAAAACTTTCTTATGCTGCCATGGTTGCATGGTATAAGAACGATGCAGAAGCTGCGGTATTGCTGGCATCAAAAGCCGCCACGCTTTCAATAGATAATAATGCTGCCCTCAGCAATTGTGCAGCCATATTTATCATGGCCGGGCTGGAAAATAAAGCCATTCCTATTCTCCAGGTATTACTGCAACGGGAACCTAACAGCAGTACCGTACTCAACAATATAGGGCAGGCTTATACAGGTTTGGGTGAAGTTGATACTGCTATGTATTATTTTGGTCGTTGTATAAAAATTGCTCCTACGCATCCCGAGGCAAATAACACGGCTGCCATCATTTGTATGAAGAAAGGGCAAACTGAACAGGCAAAAAATTATTGTACCCAATCGCTAAAAGGTGGGTTAACCCCCGAAGCAGTAACAACCTACGGGCATTTATATAAAGATGATGACATTGAAAAATTAATAGATATCGAACCCTGGAAGAGCTACCCGTTTAATGAGCATGATTTTACCTTCCCCGCCCAGTGTGAAAAAACAGAAGACGCGGCAAAAACTAAACTCGAGCTGGATGCTTATGAAAAAAGGGACCGGGACTTGTTTGGGAAATATGAAAAAGGATATATCGCTGAAATGCGAAGCAAAGCGGCAAATATGAATGCCCAATTTGCAAAAAACCCAATGGAAAACATGTGGATGACAGAATCAGAAACACCCTACTCCCGGCGGGCACTTTATGCCTACCATAGGATCGGTTCACAATTGTTCCAGGAGGGCAATGATGTGACTTCTAAGCACCATAAAGAAATTGATAATCTTGAAATTGAATATACCGGAAAAAAGAATGAACTGGAAAAGAAACAAACAGCGGAATTGTCAGCTTGTGACCAAAATAATTTATGCCTGGTGAAGGTC
>JADGPW010000106.1 GCA_017882265.1 Chitinophagaceae bacterium
AAAAAAGACCGGACAGCGGAAGAAAGAATACTGGCAGCAGCCAAAAAAGTATTTGTCCGCAAAGGAATGGCGGGAGCCCGGATGCAGGATATTGCCGATGAGGCAGGCATCAACAAGGCCTTAGTACATTATTATTTCAGGAGTAAAGAGAAACTGTTTGAGGTGATATTCCGGGATGCAGCTCAGCATTTATTTCCCAGGATCAATATGATCTTTGAATCCGATCTTCCTTTGTTTGAGAAGATGGAACGATTTGCAGATGAATATATCACCATAGTCATTGAAAACCCTTACCTGCCCTTGTTTGTATTGAATGAGATCAACCAGGATCCCCGCCGGTTTATTCAAAATATATGGGGGGAAGAAAACCGGCCCAAACCGCAAAAATTTCTTGAACAAATAGAAAAAGAAGTAAAAAAGGGAACGATCAAACCGGTCAGCCCGGTTCAGTTATTAATGAATCTTTTATCCATGTGTATCTTTCCCTTTGTGGCACAACCCATGTTTCAGGCCAACCTGGGAATAGATGAATTGCAGTTCCGGGCGATTATGGAATGGCGGAAAAAAGAGATCCCGCGTTTTATTATTGATTCAATAAGAAAATGATATTTATGTCCAGATTAACTAATTGGTTAAACCGACTGTTGACATTCTCTGTTGTCCTTCTGCCGGCTATATCTCATGAACAGATCAGGGATAGCCTGACCCTGGAAAAAGTGTATTCACTGGCGGAACAAAACTACCCGGTCATCAAACAAAGGGAGCTACTGAAACGAACGGCTTCCATTAATATAGATAATCTTAGTAAAGGATTTCTGCCACAGTTTTCACTAAGCGGGCAGGCTACTTACCAATCCGATGTCACAAAAATTAGTTTCTCACTGCCCGGATTTGCTCTTGATCCCCTGAGTAAGGACCAATATAAAGTGGTTGGTGAAGCAAGCCAGCTGATATTCGATGGCGGAGTGATCAAACAACAAAAGGAGGTACAGCGCCTGAATGCTGAAGCAGAAGATCAAAAAGTGGAGGTCGAGCTATATAAGTTGAAAGAAAGGATCAATCAACAATACCTGGGGGTATTATACCTGGATGAACAGCTAAAACAGGCTGACCTGATAAAGCATGACCTGGAAACCGGGATAAAAAACACGGAAGCACAGGTGAAGAATGGTGTTGCGTTCAGGTCAAATCTTAATTTATTAAAAGCGGAGATGCTGAAAGCAGATCAGCGAACGATTGAATTAAATGCAACCAGAAAAGGATTACTGGATATGCTGAGCCTCTTTATCAATCGCCCTCTTTCGGAAAATGTGAACCTTCAACGACCGTTATATTCATCTTTCGCTATGACGAATGAGATCGGGCGACCCGAACTGAAATTATATACCGACCAATCAAAATTACTGGCACAACAGGAAAATATCATTTCAGCAAAGAATTTACCAAAAGCCAGCGTATTTATACAGGGAGGATATGGCCGCCCGGGATTGAACCAGTTAAAGAATGAATTTGCGCCTTTTTATATCGGCGGGTTACGTTTGAACTGGTCATTAGGGGGCTTTTATACTTCCAAAAAGGAAAAGCAACTGGTGGCGATCAACAAACAATTTGTCGATGTGCAGAAAGAGACCTTCCTGCTCAACACCAATATGGAGTTAAAACAGCAGCTATCGGAGATCAATAAGCTTCAGCAATTGATTGCTGCAGACAATGAAATTATCGGGTTACGCCAACAGGTAAAAGAAGCCGCCCGTTCACAACTGGAAAACGGGGTGATCACCGCCAATGATTACCTCCGCGAAGTGAATGCAGAGGACCAGTCGCGGCAATCCCTTATCACCCACCAGATACAATTATTACAAGCCCGGATCAATTATCAAACTATAGCAGGTAAACAATAAATGTTTTTTCATGAAGACGAAGTTATTTTATTCAATCATGCTAATGCTGGGTATGACAGCCTGCAATAGCGCCAATCATCAATTTGATGCAGCCGGCACTTTTGAAGCCGATGAAGTGATCGTATCGGCTTCTGCCAACGGCAAGATCTTATCATTTAATATTGATGAAGGATCTGTATTGGCGAAGGATAGTATTGTCGGACTGGTGGACCCCACGGATCTTAGTTTACAAAAAGAGCAGGTGGAAGAAACCATTCATGCCCTGGGTGACCAGACTATGAACCCTGAACCCCAGGTAAAATTGTTAAAGGATCAGTTGACAGTACAGCAGTCCCAGATGGATAACCTCCTGCATGAAAAGGCAAGGACAGAACGATTACTGAAAGAGGATGCTGCCACAGGCAAACAACTGGATGATATTAATTCCCAGGTTTCTATCTTAAAGAATCAAATGAACGTCACCCGGCAACAGATCAATGTACAGCAAAACAATATCCATACGCAAAACAATGGGATACTCAGCCAGGGAAAGCCTTTGCATAAAAAAGTAGCCCAGTTAGAAGACCAGATAAACAAGAGTAGTATAAGAAATCCGATAAACGGTACCGTGCTCACCAAATTTGCCGAGGCAGGGGAGATCACCACTATTGGAAAAGCGTTGTATACCATTGCTGATCTTTCTTCCCTGACACTCCGGGCTTATATCAGCGGCACGCAATTATCACAGGTAAAACTGGGTCAGACGGTAAGAGTAATGGTAGATGACGGAAAAGACAAATACAAAGAGTTTCCCGGAACGATCACCTGGATATCCGACAAAGCAGAATTCACCCCTAAAACGATCCAGACAAAAGACGAAAGAGCCAACCTGGTATATGCGGTCAAGGTAAAAGTTAAAAATGATGATTACCTGAAGATCGGTATGTATGGCGAAATTCAGTTCAAATGAATAGTAATGCAAGCTATTACCCTAAATAATATTGAAAAAAAGTATGGATCAAAAAAATCTACTGTACAGGCATTGCGGGGAATAAGTTTTGAAGTCGACAAAGGCGAAATATTTGGCATCATTGGACCCGATGGCGCCGGAAAAACATCCTTATTCCGGATACTGACAACCTTATTACTTCCTGATAATGGAACAGCCACCGTGGATGGATTCGATGTGGTGAAAGATTATAAGATCATCCGTCGCCGGGTGGGATATATGCCGGGTCGGTTTTCATTATACCAGGACCTGACCGTGGGAGAGAACATGAATTTTTTTGCAACGATATTCAATACATCTATCGAAGAAAATTATGGTTTGGTAAAAGAGATCTATTCCCAGATCGAACCATTCAGAGATCGCCGCGCCGGAAAATTATCTGGTGGGATGAAACAAAAACTGGCGCTGAGTTGCGCACTCATCCATCGTCCATCTGTTTTGTTCCTGGATGAACCGACCACGGGCGTGGATGCAGTATCGAGGAAAGAATTCTGGGATATGCTGAAACGGTTGAAGGAACAGGGTATTACGATCCTTGTTTCTACACCTTATATGGATGAAGCTGCTATGTGCGACCGGGTTGCCCTTGTGCAGGCCGGATCCATTATGTCCATCAATTCACCGGCGGGTATCATCCGGGAATTTACAAATCCCTTGTTAGCGGTAAAGGCAGACAACATGCTGCATTTATTAAACGACCTGAATAAATATGAAGGCCAGGCAGATAGTTATCCTTTTGGTGAATATCATCACGTGGTGATGAAAGAAAAGGGCCTGGAAAATGATCTGGAAAACTATTTACAAAAAAAGGCCCACCAAAACCTGGAAGTAAAAGCAGCCACGCCGGGTATCGAAGATTGTTTTATCCATTTAATGAAAAAAGAATGAGCGGGGAAAAAGTTATCATGGTAGATGGGTTGACCAAGCGATTTGGTGCTTTCACAGCCGTGGATGCTATTTCATTTGAAGTGAATAAGGGAGAGATCTTTGGTTTCCTGGGTGCTAATGGAGCCGGTAAGACCACGGCTATGCGGATGTTGTGCGGGTTGTCAATGCCAACTTCAGGGAAGGCGAGGGTAGCCGGTTATGATGTATATCAGGAAAATGAAAAGATCAAAAGGAATATCGGTTACATGAGTCAGAAATTTTCTTTATATGAGGACCTGACGGTAAAAGAGAATATCCGGTTCTATGCCGGCATTTATGGAAAGAGTGATCATTTTATTAAAGAAAAAACAGCCGTTATTTTAAAACAACTCTTCCTTGAAAAGGAAGCCAATAAACTGGTGGGGTCATTGCCTCCCGGATGGAAACAGAAACTGGCTTTTTCGGTGGCTATTTTTCATGAACCACAGATCGTTTTTTTAGATGAACCCACCGGTGGTGTGGATCCGGTAACCCGAAGAGAGTTCTGGAAAATGATCTACGAGGCGGCGGAGGCCGGCATTACCGTTTTTGTAACTACCCATTATATGGATGAGGCGGAGTATTGCAGCCGGGTTTGTATAATGGTCGATGGGCGAATTGATGCATTGGATACGCCACAGGCACTAAAGAAAAGCTTCAATACCGCTTCCATGGATGATGTATTTATTAAACTGGCAAGAAAAGCGGTGAGAACAGGAGATTAATATCGAAGAATGATAGGGCTGCTATAATGCGGAATTAGCTTTTATACTTTTTAGCGCAACCAGGAAATGAAACAATTCATTGCATTTGTAAAAAAAGAAGTTCATCACATCTGGCGGGATAAACGAACCATGTTCATCCTGTTGGGAATGCCCATTGTGCAGATCATCATCTTCGGCTTTGCGCTGACTAATGAAGTAAAGAATTCAAAGATTGCTGTATTGGATTATTCCAGGGATGATGCGTCTACTTCCCTGATCCGGGAGATAGGCGCCAGCCGTTATTTTGAAATTGACCGGGTTCTTTATAATAACAACGATATAGAAAAAACATTCAGGGGAGGGGAGATCAGGCTGGTCATTGTCTTTCCGCCCCATTTTAATGAGAGCCTGAAACATTATAATAAAGCGCAGGTACAATTAGTGGCGGATGCATCCGACCCTAATTTGGCCAATACACTTACTTATTATGCCGGCGCGATCATTATGGATTACCAGAAGCGGATCACCCAGGACAGGAAACTGCCTTATACGATCCATACGGAAATGCGGATGCTTTATAACCCGGAGCTAAAAGGAGCCTATAGTTTTGTACCCGGTGTGATGGCGATGGTGCTGATGCTGGTTTGTACCATGATGACGGCGATCACCATTGTCAGGGAAAAGGAAATGGGCACGATGGAAATATTGCTGGCATCCCCCATACAACCGGTAAAGATCATTTTAGCAAAAGCAGTCCCTTATCTTTTGTTATCGATGGTCAATATTGCCAGCATATTATTGCTAAGTGTATTCGTCCTCGACGTGCCGATCAATGGAAGCTTATTCCTGTTGATCGGGGAAAGTATTTTATTTACCCTTACTTGTCTGGCTTTTGGTTTATTGATCTCTTCCTCCACCGATTCGCAGCAGACAGCGATATTTATTTCATTGGTCGGAATGTTCCTGCCAACGATCATGTTAAGCGGGTTTATGTTCCCGATTGAAAATATGCCCTTGCCATTACAGATTATATCGAATGTGGTCCCGGCAAAATGGTTTTACATGATCGTAAAAGATGTGATGATAAAAGGAGTGGGGATAGGTGCTGTATGGAAAGAGACATTGATCCTGGCAGGGATGATGTTGTTTTTACTGGTCATCAGTATAAAGAAATTCAAAATCAGGCTGGCATGAGGACATTGCGGTTTTTATTACAAAAAGAATTCCGGCAGATATTCCGGGACCCCTCCATCCTCCGGGTCATTTTCATCATGCCTGTTTTTCAATTGCTTATCCTTCCATGGGCGGCGGATTATGAAGTAAAAAATATTCAATTAAGCGTGGTCGACCACGATCATTCCAATTATTCCCGACGGTTAATTGGAAAGATCACCTCTTCAGGGTATTTCAAATTGGAGGACTATAATAATTCATACCCAAACGCTTTATATGATATTGAAAAAGATAAAGCGGACCTTATCCTGGAGATCCCGGCATTTTTTGAAAAGAACCTGGTCAACCAAAATGAATCTACTTTATTCATGGCCATTAATGCTATCAATGGGGTGAAAGCCAACCTGGGAGGCGCTTACCTGGGCAGTATTATCCAGGATTATAACCGGGAAATACGATTGAAATGGATACAATTTCCAAGGTTCAGCCCGGAAACAACTATCGAGATCGAATCTTCCAACTGGTACAATCCCCAGATGAATTACAAGTATTTTATGGTGCCGGGTATATTAGTGATCCTGGTAACCCTGGTTGGATCGTTTCTCGCTTCATTAAATATTGTAAAAGAAAAGGAGATCGGCACGATCGAACAGATCAATGTGACCCCCGTCAAAAAATACCAGTTTATCCTGGGAAAACTGATCCCCTTCTGGATATTGGGGCTGACCATTTTATCCATTGGTTTATTGATCGCCCGGCTGGCATATGGAATTATTCCGAGCGGCAGTTTCCTGACCATTTATGTATTTGCGGCTGTTTATTTATTGGCTGTTTTGGGCCTGGGTCTGTTGATTTCCACCTACACGTCCACGCAGCAACAAGCCATGCTCATCTCCTTTTTTCTGATGATGATCTTTATTTTATTGGGAGGTTTATATACTTCTATTGATAGTATGCCTGTCTGGGCACAATGGATCACAAAGTTTAACCCCGTCACCTATTTTATCGAAGTCATGCGAATGGTCATATTGAAGGGAAGTGGCCTGGGGGATATAAAGCGCCATTTGCTGATCGTTCTTGGATTTGCCGTTTTTCTGAATGGATGGGCTGTGGTCAGCTACCGTAAAAGAGCCTGAGAAATACGCAATTTATTTCTTGAAGGTAATAGGTCAACCGATAGCTATCGGAATTGAATCGCAGAGACGCGCAGGCGCGGAGGCGCTGAGATGTATTAGATCCTCTGCGTCTCTGCATCTCTGCGCCTCTGCGATTTAAATTTACCAACTACCTACCTGAAAAGTGATTTCGCCATCTTCATGATCTTTTTTATATTCGGTTATTAAAACAATTGCTATGCTTAAAATAGGAGATCTCAGGTCAGGAAATATTATTAGGGTAGACGACGAAGGGATAATTCGGGAAGGGACAGTTGTTAGCATTAGTCATGAGGAACACCAGGCCCTGGTGGATAATGGGGTACAGGAATTCTGGTATAGCCCCGAAGAAATGAACGCCATCTCCCTGGATGAAGATCAATTACTAAAAATGGGTTTCACAAAAGAGGAAGTCGATGGCGCCGTAAAATATAAGAAAGATTCTTTCCGGCTGCTAACCCCTAAAAAGGGAGATTTCTCCAATATCGAGATGTGGTGGCGGGAAGACAGACGGCATTTTAGCTTTCCACTGGGGGTCCATGAACTCCAGAATCTTCACCATGATATGACCAAAATTCACCTGGAGAGGGCTTAAAACGGGAGCCGTCGCCGGTATTATTGAAAATCAGTGCTGTTTTTCCACATAAACCCTAAAATTAATGGGGGTTTTTTCTTTTTTAAGCCTGATACACTTACCTTTGCGTTCCTAAAAATCATATGTCGAAGCAACCCCTTATTAAACAGGATGGTACAATCATAGAGGCACTTTCAAATGCCATGTTCAGGGTCAAACTTGAAAACGGACATGAGATATTGGCCACTATATCGGGGAAGATGAGAATGCATTATATACGGATCCTTCCGGGAGATAAAGTGGGAGTGGAACTATCGCCATATGATTTGACAAGAGGAAGGATCAATTTCAGGTATAAATAAATAGCTGTGAGCCGCCGGCTGGCGGATGCGAGCTGCGAACAAAAAACGAAATGTCATGAAAGTAAGAGCATCTATAAAAAAGCGCAGTGTGGATTGCAAAATCGTTCGCCGGAAAGGCGTCTTGTTTGTAATTAACAAAAAGAACCCGCGCTTTAAACAAAGACAAGGATAGTCGGAAAGTCAGTAAAGTCAGGAAGTCAGAAAGAAACTTCAAATAATTGAATAGTTCTTTCGGACTTACGGACTTACGGTCTTTCGGACAAAACAATTTTAAAGACTATTCAAATTTTAAAAAGAAAATATGGCTCGTATCGCAGGTGTTGACTTACCAAAAAACAAAAGAGGAGAAATTGGTCTTACCTATATATATGGTATTGGCCCCTCTACTGCAAAATATATTCTTGACAAGAATAAGATTGACCGAAACAAGAAAGTGAATGAATGGAATGATGATGAATTAACAGGTATTCGTAATACGATAACCGATGAGTTGAAGGTCGAAGGACAATTACGTTCTGAAGTACAAATGAGTATTAAGCGTTTGCTGGATATCGCCTGTTACCGCGGTCTTCGTCATCGTAAAGGGCTGCCGGTCCGCGGCCAGCGTACCAAAACCAATAGCCGTACAAGAAAAGGAAAACGTAAGACCGTTGCCGGTAAGAAGAAGGCGGCTAAGAAATAATCCCTCACTATGTTCGGGATGACATTCTTGTCATTCCGAGCAAAGCGAGGAATGCACCATTAACACTGAACTAATTACGGATACCCGGTGCAGGAGGAGGGTTGGTTCGGGTCCGGATAAAATCGGGATGATTTTTTAAAATAAAGATTACCTCAGAACAGAAATTATGGCAAAAGCACAAGCACAGCAGGCTGTCAGCGCAAAAGCGGCCGCCAAGAAAAGAGTAGTAAAAGTGGATTCATACGGCGATGCCCATATCTCGGCTACTTTTAACAATATCATCATCAGTCTTACCAACAAGAACGGACAGGTCATTGCCTGGAGCAGTGCCGGAAAAATGGGTTTTAAAGGTTCCAAAAAGAACACCCCTTATGCCGCGCAGATGGCTGCTGCTGATGCAGCTAAAACCGCCTTTGATGCAGGTTTGAAAAGAGTGGATGTTTATGTGAAAGGTCCGGGCGCGGGTCGGGAAGGGTCTATCAGGTCTTTATCCCAGTCCGGTATCGAGATCGTGATGATAAAAGACGTAACCCCGTTACCACATAACGGTTGCCGTCCGCCGAAGAAGAGAAGAGTTTAACCCCCAAACCCCCTAAAGGGGGCTTAAGGAACGACATATAGAGCCAATTTGGTTTCATTTACAAAAGGGTGCCCGATTAATTTTTTACGATTTTTTACCGATCGTAGCACCGTTACAAAAAAAATCGAAATGAATAAAAACTATGGCACGTTACACTGGTCCCAAGACCAAGATCTCCCGCATTTTTGGTGAGCCCATACTGGGCAA
>JADGPW010000107.1 GCA_017882265.1 Chitinophagaceae bacterium
AAAAGATCCCACCAGGATTCGACATCTTCGGTTCTCAGGTAGATATTGAGCCGGTGAACCGGGGACCTTTGTAAGGCGTATGTTCATTTGGCCGGGTGAACATGATCTGCAGCTTGTCTTTTTCCACCACCGCCCATCCCCATTCTTCAATAACATTGGCTTCTTCAAATTGCAGGAAATTGACATAATAGTTGACGTTAGCCTTTACATCATCAACCCAAAGCATCGGTATTAACGCATTCAATTTAATGGTGGATAGTATTTTTGAAATTGTTTATGTTCCGGGTTAAAAGACCATATGTTACGAAAAATACAGGAAATAATATGCTGACAGTGACAGGTTCATCTTTCCCGATTTCTTTTGGGAACCGTTTGCTATTCAATATGGAAAGCAACAAGAGTAGAAATCTGTTGCAATTTGAGGGTGCCTGAGCCTATAGGAGCTTTTTGCATCACATATTTAATCACTCCGAGTTCTGGTTTAAAATATACCTGGTCCAGGCGGAAATGGGGAGCATTTTTTTCAAAATAAATACAATTATTAAATGTGCCGGCAGGGGTATTATAGTCAGTTTGCAATTTTAATGAACGACCTATGGCAGCAGCGTCATCAAAACTCGTAAGATAGCGTAAGGAATCGCCCGGGAAAAGACTGAAATCTTTTTTGATATCTATAATACCGGGAACAAATAATCTGTCTGCCATAGCGAAAAAGGAAGAATCATTAGCATATAATGTTTCCGGGAGGCCAACAGAAATATTACTTTCCCACCAGATCAGCCCGTCCTGAAGCGATTTCTTTGTCGTATTATATCGAAGGGTATCATATTGTAGTTTCGCAAACACCCCATCATTAAAAACCGAATCCTCATAGACCCAATAATTTTTAGTACTGAGCGGTAAGATGCCGCAATGTTTGTTGGAATAGCTTATTGATATGACAGAATCTGAAGCATATGAACGACCTGCCGGGTTTTCGGTTTGGGGCAAACATGCCTCCTGTACCACGACGGGTAGAGGGGCGAAGTTGTTATCTTTCCTGCAGGCAGCAAAGAAAGCGCTTCCAATAAGTAAGGAAATAATTGTTTTTTTCAAAGGTTTAGTATCCGTCCATCCGGTTTTTCCGGGAAGGGAGTACAAAATATATACTGGTTTCTACACTTCATAACTATTATACGTATTTTTTCGAAGTATTTTATACATCCTGGCAGGTTAAAATGCGTAATTATACTGTTAATAAAGGCGTTAGACCGGCTACCTAAAGCTGTGAAGTTCAATGAGAGATTAGGTCAGTAAGACAGTAGGTCAGTAAAGCAGTAAGGCAGTAGGGCAGTAAGGCAGTAGGTCAGTAAGACAGTAGGTCAGTAAGACAGTAGGTCAGTAAGGCAGTTAGACAGTGAGACATTAATGGGAATTGGGAATTTAGGATTGCCTCACTGACTTCCTGTCTAACTGACTTACTGATTTTATTTGAAGATTGTATTGAAGAACTCCTTCATATCCTGCCAGGATGCTGAATCGGCAGCCGCATTGTATTTGATGCCCATTTTGAATTTTTCCCCCATCGCCGTGGCATTTGGATTGGTGAAGGCATGAACAGCGCCGGGGTAGGATTTAAATGTATATTTTGCCCCGATAGAATCCATGGACTTTTTGAACTGATCCACCTCGGCTGGCACTACGTAAGGATCGTCGGCGCCATGGCAAACCAATACCTGTGCCTTGAGAAGATCTTTATTGGCTGGTACTACATTCAGGTTGCCATGGAAGCTTACCACCCCTTTGAGGTTATCACCTAGTTTTGCCACATTCAAAACCTGTGCTCCACCAAAACAATACCCGATGGCGGCTGTTTTTGTAGTATCCGCTTGGGGATATGATTTTAATTTAGCCATTGCCGCATCAAACCTGGTTTTACCTTTTTGCGGATCCTGGTAGAAAGGCCCCGCCAGTTTCATGGCTTCATCCGGATTGTTACCTTGTTTTCCATCGCCATACATATCCATCGCCATAGCGATATACCCAAGTTTGGCCAGTTCTCTTGCCCGCATCTTTGCATAATCATTGAATCCCCACCATTCATGAACGACAATAATGGCTGGTCGCGGACCCTTTATATTGTCGTCATACACTACAAAACCATTCATCGTTACACTATCGGCCGTGTAAGTAATATTCTCTTCTTTTAGTATTGACTCTTTCATATCAGCTTTTTTATCATTGTTTTTGCAGGAAGTAAATAAAATAACAAAGGCCAGCACACACGCCGGCAACAATCTCATGATTTTCATAATTAGTCTGTTTGGGGGTTGACAAATACATGATTATAAAGTTCAGGAAAAGTTCCGGCACAAGCAAAAAATAGATAAAAGTGAATAGTTAATAGATAAAAGTTTCTTCAGCTGAAAAGGCTCTACAGCTTTGATACTTTCTCAATTCTGTAATGGTATTTCAACTGAAGAAACTTTTATCTATTAACTATTAGTTTTTATCTCCTGGCTCGGTTTATCGCTGAATTCTTCCGCTCATAAAGTTTGCACCTCGCTTTCCTTATAAAACCTCTAATTTAATTGTATCTAAAAAATGCTGCCATGAAACATAAATTTCTTTTTGCCCTGTGTACATTAAGTTGTTTCATCGTAAGAGCCCAGTATAAAAACGATAATGTACATTTCAGTACGGTAGACCCCTCTGATCTGTGCGCCACCCTGGACAGAAATAAAGGATATCTATTACTGGATGTGCGGTCTCCGGGCGAGCATGATGATACTTCCTCTTTTACCGCGCTTAATATCGGGCATCTAAAAGGGGCAAAAAATATCAATGTCAGGGAACTAGGTATTGCGGAACAAGATTTTCTGAACAATATTTTTTGCCATGATTACAGGATTTGATTAAAAAATCAGTGAATACTAATTTAGGAAATCGGGAAGATTTATAAAAGCAATTTATTTTAATAGGGTCCTGCCGGCTAATAGCTTAATTTTGCAACTTAATAAAATCACATGAAACAATCTCTTTTGCCCCGCTTCGGGGTCATTTTCCTGGCTGCCCTTTTTCTTTCTATCCGCTTGTTTTCACAGGATTGCCAGGTAGACAAGGAATCCCTGAAAGGGACTTATACAGGAGACTGTAAAAAAGGGAAGGCAAATGGAGCCGGGAAAGCTGTTGGTAAGGATACTTATGAAGGGGATTTTAAAGCGGGTTTGCCGGAAGGTCAGGGTGTTTATACCTGGAGTAATGGAAATGTATATAGAGGGCATTTTGAAAAAGGCCGGCAAAACGGGAAAGGTATTTTATTAATTAAAAGAACGGATGCAAAAGATAGTTTGGTAGAAGGATTTTGGAAAGACGATGTATATGTAGGTAAGAATGAGCATCCCTACGCGATCAATTTCAGAAGCAAAATGGTGGAGGAACTGGAGATAGAATACCAGAAAGATAATTTTAACCTGTTAACATTCTATATAAAGAGTAATACCGGTGGGCAGAACCTTGCCTCATCGAATTTGAAAGTGGATGATATACAATTGTCATCTGGGCAAATTGGAAGAATAACCTATAATTTAAGCAATGCCAAGAGAACTGAATCTTTTGTTACGGTCACCAAGTTCCCGGTCCGCATGAAAGCAATGATCGGTACAGAAGAGATTGATCTCGAATTCAGGGAACCCGGCAGTTATAATGTGAATGTCCGTATAAACCAGTAAGCTTCCTGTTAATACTTTAATCCTTCCGGCAATGCCTTCATGGTTAACATCATTTTTTGATTACGCCTATCCATTTTACAAGCTACTCTAATACTGCATTTCAGAGATTCTCACGTTCCATTAATCCGGGCTTATTCATGCTGCCATAAATAAATCAGGAGGGAGTACAGACTTTTGTTAAACTCAAGTGAAATGTTGATTGGCCAAACGTGTATCCTACCTGCTATTAGTGTGAACCATTCTTAATACACATACTCCTGACGATTTATCCTAAAATATATTCGGCATGTCAATAAATTAATCTTATCTTTCGGTTCAACATCGTAGTCCTTTATTACCCCCCGCTCTTTTCATGTTAATAATTCTAGTGTTCTTTTTGTGTCACTGGTACCTGGCGATCTTCACTCAAACTTTTCTCCAACACCGTTACGCATCTCATGCTGCCTTCAGTATGAGCAAATTCTGGGAACGTTTCTTTTTCCTGCTGGCTTATATCGGCCAGGGTTCTTCGTATGTAAGTCCAAGAGTATATGCCATTATGCACCGGATGCATCATGCTTATACCGATACGGAAAAAGACCCGCATTCACCCACGTATGATAATAATGTATTTGCCATGATGTGGCGAACCCGGATCTTCACATCCAGTATATTTAATAATAAGATGCCGATCGAAGACCGGTTTCTGAAAAATCTTCCTGATTGGCCGGCCCTGGACAGGGTAGCACATCATTGGCTGTCCAGGGTCATGTGGATCCTTTTCTATATAGGGTTCTACATCGCATTTGCCCCTTCCGCCTGGTGGTATTTGCTGATACCCATTCATGTCGTCATGCTGCCATTGCATGGCGCCGTGATTAACTGGTATGCCCATAAATATGGCACCAGGAATTATAAACTGAAAAATACTTCCCGGAATTTATATCCCATGGATATTTTCTTACTGGGAGAGGCCTACCATAATAATCATCATAAGAATCCATCCGCCACTAATTTTGGCAGACGCTGGTATGAAATAGATCTTGTTTACCCGGTCATCCTGTTCCTGAACTGGGCCCATGTCCTCCGGATCAATAAGACAGCTAAGGTGATTAAAACACAAACCAGCCTTGTTCAGCCCCTCCAGGCCTCAGAAGCATCTTTATGGTAATTGGCAGGTAATGTTAACCAATGATCATTTAGTTCTGGTTGGATGTTCTTTGCGTATAAGAAATTTTTTGGAAAGCGCAATCTTAAAACCTCCTGCCGGTGTAAAATAGCGACTGGAAGTGGAAGCACTTTTTGAAAAGAATGCATTCCCTGTTATACTGGCCGCTATAGCCCAATTGTCACTATTATAACCGATGGCTCCTTTATAAGCAAAAGATGGGTTAACTGTTGATTTTTTGACCGCAGTGGTCCCTTTTTCTTCGGTAGATAGACTGATATCAACGTTACCAACCAGGGAACCAGTAATAAAGAAATGTCTGTTCATGACCGCAGTATAAGCATATCCAATACCCGGCGCCAGGTCGATGAATCTCATTTCAGTTACTCCTGCCGTGGCAAATCCTGACTGAATGGCTTTGGGCACCATGGCGCTGTCACCTTCCATTATCACATAATAGGCCTCGCCACCATACAGCAGGGAGCCGGCTGATTTTTTCTGCCACTCGTTTTGTACGAGGGCGGCCCGGTAAGAAAATTTTTCTTTATTCGGAACATGATAAGCAGCAAGTCCAAATATCCTTTCCTTTACATCAGGCCGCACATAATAACTGCTTGAATTGGCAGCCGCATAACCTTTGGGAGATAGGTACATGCCTTTTGGCATGACCACCAGGAAGTCTACCGACCATTTGTGGGGAAACGTATGCAATTGCAGATCGAGGCCAGTTGTTTTTCCTTTATCCGCGGTTTTATTCAGACCGCTGAACCCATAGGCTAAATTCAGGGTAACATTATGCCAGGTAACGCCAATACCGGTATTTAGCTTTGCGTTTGCCTTGTATTTAACTTCCTGAAACGAACTACTGGAAGGGGGGATATCAAAATAAACAAATTTCTGAGACATAAACACCCGGACTGTCAGCTTATCGGGGAACATATCGTAATAAGTGCTGTCATGGTCGTATTTTTTTGCCCGTTGGGCATGCAGGGAAGAAGGACTCCATACTAACTGAAGAGACAGGACCATTAATACGCAACAATAATAGCAGGTTTTTTTCATCTGTTTTGATTTAGAAGTTGTTAATTCAATACCGTTTTTACAGGATGTTATTCACAAAATCGGAATGAAAGTAATTTTTTAAGGACAGATAACAAAATATTTCTGAGGGAAAAGATACCCTCAGAACTAACATGATCATAGAAGCCGAGGGTAAATTCCGCAAAACCCTGACTCGTGGTATAGCCAGTTGAATCAACCTTATTTACCCTGAGAGAATTTTTAGTTTATTTAGCGTTTTTGCTAAATTTACCTTTTCTTAAGAAAGATAGTATGGCAAAGAAAAGCGTGGCAGAAAAAGAGCTGGAAGCATTTGATGTAGTGTTCAAAGCCCTGGCTCACCCGACAAGAAGACATATTCTCATCATTCTCCGTTCCAGGGGTGACCAGATCACGGGGGATATCGTGAACCGCTTTGCACACCAATGGCCCACGATATCAAGACACCTGAGGCAATTGGAAAACGCAGGACTGGTCACCGTGAGTAAGTCTGGCAGGGAGATCACGTACGCTATTAACCGTGAAAAGATGAATAATACCCTGAAAAACTGGCTTCGATGGTTTTAATAATTAATAAAATATGGTAACCATGGCAACGAAACTTGCATTCGCAATGTACCAGCCTGTTAAGGGCAAGTCGAAAGAACAGGAAGAATGTCGAACAGATGAACAAGGAATTAAGAACAGATGAAGTGATTCACGAACAATGAGGAAATGCAGCAATATAATGAATGTTCGAAACATCGACATTCTGAAATCCTTGTTCATCTGTTCAACATTCATTTGTTCAACTGTTCGACATTCCATCGGTATTCTCAAAAAGACAGGCTCCCGTCCAGGGTAGATCTCCTTTTGGTCCCTCCGGCTCGGGGTAAGCGGCAAAGGCCATCATTTCATCCGAAAGCCTTTTTAATAGCGCGGCTGTTTTTAATTTTGATTTTGATTCAAGCCATTTCCAGCCGTATCGAAGAAAAAATCCTTCCCCTTCCTTCGGGGCAAATTTTAATGGGGCATTCGCATCTTTTAAAAAAGGTCCCATTTCCTTTTGTGCCATAACGAGCAGACCCGGTGACATTAAATCCAAAACCCAACGTTTAAACGAAGGCTGGGCCGCGAGATCCTTTGCCAATGCCCCTGCTTCCACTTCATCAAGGTACCCAATCAGTCCTTCTGAAACGATCAATGCATTATGACTACGATCACCCAATTGTTTGAATAAAGCAAATCTTGCTTTTATTTCAGATAGGTCCAATGGAATACTTTGTAACTCGCAATGCGGTTTTTCATCCGCCATAATTGTTGATTTATAACTGATCATTTCAGGAAAATCAACTTCAACCCATTTCAGGGAAGCTGGTAGATCCATCCGGTAAGGCCTGGTATCAAGGCCGGCAGCCAGGTTAATGATCATGTCATATCCCAGTTCCACATGTTGTTTGATATATTCATCAAACAAAAATGTACGCGCTACAAAGGACCAGCTGTTCTTTTTCATGAATTCAATGGCATCGGCGATCTGTTCTCCCCGTTTTCCGGCCAGACGACGTGCATAGGGATCGTGAAAAATGGCGTCAGGTCTTTCTGATTCTTCAGCCCTGAAGATGGCAACCCATCTTGCCGTATCTGCGATATTACGAATCAATGGTTCCATGCAATATTTTAAAGGATAAAGCTATTTTATTTGGATGATATTTTAGCGTTTTCGAAACCTTGGTAATGGTCAATTTTGAAAAATATCTCACGCAGAGGGCACAGAGTCCGCAGAGGATATTCTTTGATTATCAAATCTCTGCGTGCTCTGCGCTCTCTGCGTGCATACAAAAATTGACAACTGCCAAAACCTTGGCTATATTGGAAGGGTATTAAAGGATATAGATGGTAACTATTCTGCAATTATGAACAACAAAACTATCTGGATCGCTTCTTTCCTCGTTGTTGTTATCGTATTTCATATCTGTTATGGATTGCAAACCATCCTGCCAGGCAATGTAAGCTGGTTAATGACCGTAAAACATGATTGGGGTGGACATTACCTGGGATGGTTGTTTTATAAAAATGAGTCCTGGCATTTCCCTCTCGGCGCTGTTCATAGTTACTTTTACCCGGTAGCCACGAATGTGGGTTTCACTGATTCGATACCATTGCTGGCCATTTTCTTTAAGTTATTTTCCCCTGTGCTACCCGGGGATTTTCAATATTTCGGGCTATGGCTTTTTTTATGTCACTTATTGGCTGCCTATTATACGATCCTGCTCTTCCGGCTCTTTAAAATAAATGATTGGTATACCTTCTTTGCGGTGATTTTTGTTGCTGCCAATCCCGTACTCATTTACAGGGGGATGCATCCGGCCCTGTGTGCGCATTGGCTTTTCATTGCATCTATCTATGTTTACTTTTTAGATCCAAGGGTGGTTCGCCCGGCTAAAATTCTCAGGTTCCAGTTTATACTATTAATACTGGCTGCGTTTATCAATCCCTATCTCTGTTTAATGGTGCTTGGATTTAGCTTCTGCACCGCTATAAAACTTTGTTTTGTTGATAAAGCGGTTCTCAAAAAGGATTTTTTTGTTTATACCGGGGCTTCCTTATTTTCTTTATGGCTGTCCCTGTATGTGATCGGTATCGTGAGTTTTGGCAAAACAGAAAACGTGGGGGTGGAAGGTGGATACGGTTTATATGGATTGAACCTGCATTCCCTGTATAATTCATTTGGGTTCTCTTCCTTCTTCCGGGGAATTAAGCAAGTAACCCCCCATCAATATGAAGGATATATGTACCTGGGCTTAGGGATGTTCCTGATCCTGTTTATCCTGTTGGTATATGCATTTGTTTCAATTTTTTTGATAAAAAATAGCAGGGAGGAAACCAAAGAGCGGTTTGTATTTAATAATACCCGGCTGCTTCCATTATGTATCCTCCTTATTCTTTTTACCCTGTTTGCGATCAGTAATGTGGTGACTTTAAATGATAAGATTTTATTTAAGATCCCGCTTCCCAAAGCGATGATCCATATAGGTGATATTTTCCGGGCCAGCGCCCGGTTTTTCTGGCCAGCTTATTACCTGGTATTCTTTTTTGCCATCATTGCCCTTGCCAAAACCAGGATACCGTCAGCATGGAAATGGGCGATCCTGGGTATAGCCATTATTCTTCAGCTATATGATACCAAATTACTATTCACCTACCGGAAATTGAGTTATGGTGTATATGAGCCTCCTGTGGATACAAAAAGCTGGCAGGCGCTGATGGATCGCTTTGAGAATGTTGTCATGTATCCTCCATTTGCGACTACCAACCTGGAGAACATGGATTACCAGTACTTCTGTTATATCGCTGGGAAAATGGGAAAGCCTATTACGACGGGTTATGTGGCCAGGTATGATAATAAATCAGTACAGGACTATAATGACAGTTTGACAAGCCAATTGGAAGAAGGCAGGCTGTCGCCGGCAAGTTTATATATCACCACCGCTGCCAATCTTCACTATTTTTCATTTTCGCTTCTGGTGGATTCAGGCCGGCTCAATTACCTGGATGGTTATTATTATATTGTTGCGCAACGAAAGAACGATACCGCTGTCCTGGCATTAAGCGAACGGCTCAATAGCCCTCATAAGAGTAAAATTGACTCCGCGTATCAAGCAGTAAGTCCAAAAACTGAATTCATAAAATTAAGTGACCCTGCTGCTTTAGAGGCTGGAACCATTCGTAATAATATTGAACGATTTAAGGAAAATGATAAATACCTGTCTCTTGTCGGCTGGGCCTTTAAAGAAAACACGCAGGATAACAGGAACGATTCCGTATTTTTTGTATTAAAAGGGGAGAAGGATGTTTATATCGCGCCCGTCATTTCCCAATCCCGGCCGGATGTGACCGGTCATTTCAAAAGACAAAACCTGGACAATGCCGGGTTTTCGGGCTTTATTTTTTATGATAATGTAGAGAAAGGAGTATATACTCTTGAAATTGTGATTAAGGATAAACAAGGTATGTATACCTATATGCCTACCGACAAGTCCATTAAAGTTCATATTAATGAATTCTCCGCGCTGGAAAAGATAGCCGGCTTACCCCCGATGGCGGATATTGTTTTTAATGCAGAAACGATCAAAAGCGATGATAAACAGGTCATGTTTCAGGGATGGGCCTTTTTGAATAACCAGGATGCCGGCGACAGCAGGATCGGCATTGTACTTAAAAATGAGAATGATATTTATGTTTCCTTTTCCGAACCGATGCTTAGACCGGATGTCACAGCGCATTTTAAGAACCGGAATAAACTCGATAATTCAGGGTTCTCCATCAAATTATTAAAAACCGCCTTGCCCAAAGGCCGGTATCAAATAGGCATTCTTATAAGAGATAATAAGAAAAATAAACAAGGGGTGATTTTTACTGGTAAAGAAATAGACATATGAATCAGTCGGCAGTCGGCAGTCATCAGTCGGCACCCTAAAGTCTAATTTTTCTCATTGCTTACTGACTGCCTTTTATTGGGAGCTGAGGATTGTTGACTGCTTACTGCCTATTGCCGACTGCTGACTGATTACTGCCGACTGCCTACTGCCGACTGCCGACTGATGACTGCCGACTGCCTACTGTCGACTGCCGACTGATTCACCTGAGATTTTCCAACTGAAGCAAGTTCGCAACGAGCGCCGTCCAGCCGGTCTGGTGACTGGCGCCCAGTCCCCGGGAGCTTTCTCCATCAAAATATTCATGGAACTGCAGCAATTCACTGTTCTCATTTTTATAAAACCAGTTATAATCGCCGAATACGGGCCGGTTACCCTGCTCATCTTTTCTAAATATATGCATGATCCTGTCGCGTAAAAGAGAACCAGCTTCCTGGAGGCTGACCCGTTTGCCTGAGCCGGTTGGATATTCGACCACGAGGCTCTCGTTATAAAAGCTCCCGTATTTTTGTAATGCTTTTATAAATAAATAATTCAGGGGCATCCATACAGGGCCCCGCCAGTTCGAATTCCCACCATACAATGATGAAGTGGCATCAGCAGGATCATACTGAACCGTATAATCCACGCCTGCCAATGTAACGGTGTATGGATGATCCAGGTAATGCCGGGACAGGGATCTGATACCTCCGGGAGAAAGGAATTCGTTTTCATCGAGGAATCTTTGCAATAATAATATCAACCGGTCTTTATGAACCAGCGATAATAAAATATGTTCTTCGCCGCTGATCTCCTCGCTGGGCAGGTATTTATTATTAGCGATCCGGTATCCTTTGAACCAGGCCATTCTTTTTTTAAAGTCATTTAATTCACTGATCTTTTCTTTATGGATAATGGAAACAGCAAATAATGGGATCAGTCCTACCACTGATCGGATGGTAAGCGGAAAGGGGTCATGGCCTTTTGCATTTAATACATCATAGAAGAAATGGTCCTCTTCATTCCAAAGCCTCAGTTCATTCAGCGCTTCCGCAATAATGACAAAATGTTCATAGAATTTGGTTGCTGCATCTTCAAATGAATCGTCATGCATGGCGATCTCCAGCGCGATATCCATCATGTTCAGCGCATACATTCCCATCCAGCTTGTGCCATCGGTTTGTTCCAGCACATTGCCATCCCCCATGGGGATGTTCCTGTTAAAAATGCTGATATTATCAAGACCTAAAAACCCCCCTTCAAATATATTATTCCCCATGGCGTCTTTACGATTTACCCACCAGGTAAAATTGATGATCAGCTTTTGAAATATCTTCTTGAGAAAACTGATATCCCCTTTCCCGGTCATTTTTTGCTCAATATGATATACTTCCAGGGCGGCAAAGGCATGAACGGGCGGGTTCACATCACTGAAATCCCATTCGTAAGCCGGAAGCTGTCCCTCCGGGTTCATATACCATTCCCGCATCAATAACACCAATTGATTCTTGGCGAATACCGGGTCGATCATCGCCATCGTAATGGCATGAAAGGCTGAATCCCAGGCCGCATACCAGGGGTATTCCCATTTATCCGGCATGGAAATAATATCCTGGTTCTTCAGGTTCTTCCAGACATAATCCCGGCCTTCCAGTCGGGAGAAGGATACCGGTGTGATGCCGTCGGTTTGTTGCTGCCAGCGTTCTACATCAAAATGATAATATTGTTTGTTCCATAATAATCCGGCAAAAGCCTGGCGTTGAATATTGGCATCATCAGCGGAACTATTCCGGGGAAGGATCGAGGTATAGAATTCATCGGCTTCCGCTTTTCGTTGATCAAATACAGCCTGGACATTATCGTGAAAAGGAATGGAAATGGGTTCGTTAGATAACCGGAGAAATATCGTTTTGGAATGTCCCGCTTCCAGGGATATTTTATATACAGGAGCGCATTTGGTGCCCTGTTTATTATGGCAGAGATGTTCGGTATTCTTATTTTCAATAATGGCGTCATGAAAAGCGTCTTTTACAAATTCTGTTATATTGGGGCTTCCATATAGTTTACTGAAATTGGTCTCATTTTCCGTGAAAAAAAGCTCATCCGGGGTTTGAAAATAAAGGTAATATTCCCCCGATCTTTCATGATAGATATGAACCGACTGGTTGTCCAGGCGTTCGATTGAAGGTTTGGTTGTAAGTCCGCCATATTGCCAGCGGTTGTAAAACCACAGGGTGGGCAATACGATAAGCGGTGCCATTTCATGGCTCCTGTTTATGATTTCGATCTTTATAAAAATATCCTCACTGTTATTTTTTGCATATTCAATAAAAACATCAAAGTATTTATTATCGTTAAATACACCCGTATCCAGTATCTCGTATTCAGGTTCCTGTTTGGACCGGAGTTTGTTTTTAGTGATAAGGTCATTGTAAGGGTAGGCCGCCTGGGGGTATTTGTAGAGATATTTCATGTAATAATGCGTGGGAACATTATCCAGGCAGTAGTATAGTTCTTTCAGATCTTCACCATGATTGCCTTCTTCATTGGTCAGGCCAAATAATCTTTCTTTCAGGATCGGGTCCTTTCCATTCCATAAGGCAATGGCAAAACAGATGTTCTGCATATAATCAGAAATACCGCCGATCCCATCTTCCCCCCATAGATAAGCCCGGCTTCTGGCATGCTCATGCGGGAAATAATTCCAGGCATCGCCATTTTCACTATAATCCTCCCTGACGGTACCCCATTGCCTTTCACTGAGGTAGGGGCCCCATTTTTCCAACGGAACATCTTTAGTGCTGTTTATTTTTAATCTTTCGTGTTCAGCAGAAATATTTGGAGTCATAATTCTGGTAAAGTTCTGGCTAATGATGCAATCCTGAACATTTTTATAATAGATTTACTTCTGAGAAAGTCAGTGATCCAGTGAGACAGTTAGACAGATAGACAGTAATACAGTGAGGGCGTCCCAATTTTCAAACTATCCCACTGTCTCACTGACTAAGTGACTTACTGACCATTGGGGAGTTTTACTTTCAAAATTAATATTGTAAATATGGAATATAGTTTAGACAAGATACTGGCTATTGATATCGGCGGCTCGCATATAAAAGCCACGATCTTAAACACACAAGGTGAACTCCAGATCGATTATGAGCACGTTGAAACGCCGGTACCGTCGACTCCGGCCAGTTTAGTGGCAACAATAAAAGAACTGGTAAAAGGTTTTCCTGCGTATGATAAAATTTCAGTTGGTTTCCCCGGATATGTAAAAGATGGAATAGTGTTCACGGCTCCTAACCTGGATCCCGGAAGCTGGAAACAGGTAAATTTCGCTGGTATGATTGGTGATACCTTAGGTAAACCTGCCAGGGTGATCAATGATGCCGATATGCAGGGGCTTGGAGTGGTGAGTGGTAAGGGATTGGAAATGATGGTAACACTGGGAACCGGTTTTGGAACAGCGCTTTTAAAGAATGGCGTCCTGTTACCTCACCTTGAATTGGCTCATCACCCTATAACAAAAAGTAAAACCTACGATGAGTATATAGGTGAAAAAGCATTCGAGAAGATTGGTAAGGAGAGATGGAACAAGCGATTGGTCAAGATCATCGGGATATTAAAAACCGTCTTTAATTATGATAACTTGTATATAGGTGGCGGTAATGTGAGACACATCCTCTTCAAACCTGATGATAATATAAAGATTGTAACCAACCTGGAAGGCATTCACGGCGGGGCGAGGTTATGGGAGCAGGAAGCTATACTACCTGACAATAAAGTAATGCTGTAAGGCGGGAGGCCCGGCAAAGCTCAGCGATCTGAAAATTTGATCTGTCGGGAAAACAGCAATGAAAAAGGGCTTTTCGTTTTTATTAATCTGTATTGTTTGAAACAATTCGATAATTCCGAGATGATACAGGACTCCATGGATTAAGAGAAATCAATTATTCGAAGATTTCAGAAATTCAATTATTTTCTTTTCTTCGGTTTCAGTAATATTTGTCCTTATTCTCATATGTCTGCCAATAATTTCCCAGTTCGCTGAACTGAATTCTCCCGGCCCGGGTGCGTTATGGCAACGGCCACAGTTTTCCCCCCACAACTGGACCCCTGTTTTATCCTTTACTTTTTGAGAGACAGCGCAACTACTTAATCCTATCATATTGGTTGAAATTACAAGCAGGATAACCGATGATATAATAATATATTTTTTCATTTTGTTTTGATTTAATAATTAAAAACCAAATACTACCTGCATATAAAATGCAGTAGCCTCATTCAACTGGGATTGGTAAGTAAATTTGACAAGGCTGTTCCATTTTAACCAATAATCAAGCGAAACAGCAAATTGATGAGTATCGCCTCCACCCCAAGGCGCATCTACCGGTCTTTTAAACTGGGAATACCGCGCAGCCAGTTCAAGGTTATGTAAGAACACACTATGTACATGTGCCGGACGGACGGCTCCTGTGACATAATAGGCAGACGGAGAATTGTCAAAGGTATAGGCTGTACCGTTTGCTTTATAATAAATAGCATTATCTACATTCTGATGTTTCCATTCCGCTATTAAACGCACATCACTCTTCATAGGGTTGATATGACCGAAATAGTTGAAGTCAATAGCCTGCATGTGCAGGCCTACATTCTCATAGGGCGAGCCTGCATCTCCCGTTTTCATTTTATTTTGGAAGGAAAAACCTATTTCTACACTGGAATTTGAGAGGGGGAGGAATCCGATTCTTCCACCCACCGCTTTACCTTTGTTATTTCCAACATATCCTTCATACTCAAATTGCCCGGCATTCGCTGAGTCTGTCAGCAGCATGGGACCATTTGAAACGTACAGATCGTAATTAAATTTTACATTTCCTGCGCCAAAACCACCCTGGGCGCCGATTCCTACTTCATTCATCGCGCCGATCCCGCCATCCCCAAACCCGACTGGATCCGTCGGAAAACGATTGACAAAACCTTCTCCCATCCGGCCGCGGTAAGCGCCAAATTTAGGCAGGAAACGGCCCGCATGCAGAATGAGATACTGATTCACAATAAGACACATATTGGCATATTCAAGCCCAATATCAAGGGTGCCTCCACCTGTTTCAAACTCCGGTTCCGCTTCTACGAAAAGTTTGTCTGAAATTTTCCATAAAAAGATGGGTTTGAAATTCACATTCCCGAATTGGACATTATTCTTATCGGCAATGAATGTCATTTCTGCGTTCCCAAAAATGGCGAATTTATTTTGCCCGTCACTTGATGAAGACGTTGGAATGTTTGATTTGGTGCTATCATTCTCTATTTGTGCCTGCAGTAGGCTGCCTGAAAAGAGGAGAAGTACCAGTAGAGGTAAAAATATTTTATTCATAGTATTAATTTTTATTTCGATTTTGCCAATGTGCGTATATAATTCACCACCTGCCATCTTTGCGTTTCTGTTAGTGTGGTTTTATAAGTAGGCATAGGGTTATTGCCTGCCGAAATAATCCAGAAAAGAGCTCCATCAGTTTGTTTTTGAACGAAATCTGAGGTATGATCAGCAGGGGGTTTGGACAGACCAGGGGCTGCGATACCGTCTCCCTTTCCCTTGCTTCCATGGCAGGTAACACAATACTGAGTATAAATTTTTTTCCCTTCTGCGGTAGCTTGGGCATTTCCTTTCAAAGGATTTATTACCGCATCAGCAGATGCGGGAGAGGGAAATTTCTTGGTTTGTGAAAATGCATTACTGAAGTAAAGGCATATGCATAAGGTAAAAATCAAATTTTTGGCACTAATCATAAACGAATGTTTTTTGGAAATTGTATAACAAGTTTATTTAGAATAATAAAACAAATACATGAGCCCGGTCATAAGGACGCATGATTTTGCGAGGCCTGTCTGTTGTGTAAGTCTTATAAAGGTAATCCTATGTATTTATTATAATTGGATAATTTTAGAAAAAGCTGTATAATTCACCCCAGCAGCAAAAGATGTTTTCTATGACAACTGTATGACACTTGTATGACAACCGGATAATCAACCAGGAACTTAAATTCATTTGTTGATGAAAACATTTGATAACTTTACTTTTCATCTATTAAAATTTGTTTTATGAATCGCAAATTTTTGTTAACCATTTCAGCTATGATCAGCTTGTTGGTAATAAGATGTGGTTCTGGTACACAAAAAGAAAATCAGGATGATAAGACGGCTGCTAATAATACGGATACTGTTGTTATCTCCCAGGGAACTAATTCAAAAGGAATAGGCAGGTTCAAAGAAGTGAAGCTGACACATCCTTTGGATGAGGGTATGATATCTGGAGCTCAGCCCATTTACAATGCAAAATGTATTGCCTGTCATAAACTTACTAATGAGAAACTGGTCGGACCGGGCTGGAGAGGAATCACCGACAGGAGGGCGCCTGAATGGGTAATGAATTTTATAACCAATACACAGGTAATGCTGGATAAAGACCTGGCAGCACAATCCGATTTAGTGACCTGTATTGTTCGTATGCCTAACCAGGACCTCACAGATGAACAAGCCCGCCAGATGCTGGAATTCATGAGAAAAAATGATGGGAAAAACTAAACAACTCTTTTGGCCATCAATAAATCATCCCTGGCAGATTTATACGGGTCCTGAAAAAAGCATTCTCGATTTTATTCTTGCCGTAAAAATTGAAATGGTGCCCATCATCAACAGGATACTTATGCCCCAAAGCAGCCAGGAAAACAGGTAACTGCTTTTTAAGAACATTGCCCCCAGGCCTTGCAGCATCAGTATGATTTCATTGAATACCACACCCGTCATAAATAGTATGAGCGCAACTCCCGTTAATTTGATTTTAATGTTTAACATGCTTATTTGCACATAATAGGCAAGAATAAATGGAGACACAAACCCGAGGAATACCAGGTGCAGGAAACCGATAATGGCAGGCCTGTCACCAAAAACAGCATTTCCTATTGAAGGGAAGATGGTAAAGCTCTGCAGATACATTTTTAGGACAAAAGCCCCGGTGGAAAGGAAAAGGATGTACCGCACAACCGGCATTGCCATCCTGGCGTATTTTAACAGGGGTAATGCCGAAACAATAAACCAGGTAACACTTATAAAAATTAAAATACTTCCTGTCACGGCAATGATGCGGAATAAGTTATTAGGGTCCTGCCAGAGAAAATTAAGAAACAGTGAAGGAAATATGGAAACACAAAGTAAAACAGAGAACCCATAAAAGTGTTGCCTGGACCTTATTGAAATTTTTGGGTTCAGTTTGTGAAACAGCAGGGCGAAAACAGCCAGTGTGAAAAAACCATTGTATTGTAAATGCAGGTAAACGTATGAAGCATCCCGGTTTAAAAAAGTATGAAATGATTTTATGGCATGGAGGTAGGTCAGGGTAATGGGTCCGGCGGAAGATAGTATCAAAGAAATAATTGCTGAAATACATAGCAGGCTCACTGTTTTACCGGCTCCGCTTTTCCGGATGTCTTTTATGAAAAACCAGCCAAAAACATAGGTGATCAATATAAAGAGATCGGGAAAGAAACCAGCTAAAAAACTTTTGTTGTTAAAGGAGATGGTTAATAAAATACCTAATGTACTCAGCACAATGCCTCCAAACAACCAGGGGTAAACGGATCTTTTGCCAAAAGACTCCGGCAAAAGTTCCCGAACCAATAAGAATAGTAAAGCCAATGTCACCCAACCTCCAAAGGCAAAATGAGAATGTGCATCCAGTAAATTGAGATAATTGATACCCGGAAGCGAAAACAGAATTTTACTTCTCAGGATAAAGCCTAACATACCAACTATACAGAGGTTTAAAAGGGAGAGATCTATCCAGATATTTTTATTCTTCATTTATCCAGTATTTTTTTCCGCAGGCCTTCGGGATTGGCCATTAACAAGCAGCCCAGTCATTTATCATTCCAACCGTTTCCGGATTTAATTCATAACCTATGAAGTTGGCAAAAAATAATCCATAAAGCTATTAAATCTAAAGACATATTTTTCCTGATACAAATTACCGTAGTGTCCTGGTTTGCCAGGATATTCACGCAAAGACGCCACTCCTGACGGACCCCGCTATCAGCGGGACTATGAGGTTCCCTTTGCGCTTTTGGGAATCTTTGCATCGATGCGGGAGATCAAAATAGGACACTTCCAAACTTCCAACCCCCAACCTCCAACCTCCAACATTTCTCTTACCTTTGCACCCATGACAACAGAAAAATTAAATGATATGCGGTCCCGCGTTGCCGGGATAAGGAGGTTTCTTTGACGTCGAAAACCGACGATATAAAATTGAAGAAGACAAACAGCTTTCACTAAGTCCCGGTTTCTGGGATGATAACAAACGGGCTACTGAAATTCTCAAGAACATTAAACTGAATGAGTATTGGGTGAACCTCTATGAGCGGGTGAATACCGCCATGGAGGATTTTGCCGTACTCTTCGAATTCTGGAAAGCAGGTGATGCCACCGAAGAAGAAACAAAGCTGGCCTATGATAAAGCCATTAACCTTATTGATGAGGCTGAATTTAAAGCTACGCTGAATGAGCCCGAGGATGAATTACCCGCAGTACTGCAAATCAACAGTGGGGCCGGGGGCACAGAAAGCCAGGATTGGGCCGAAATGCTGGCCCGCATGTACCGCATGTATGGAGAGAAGCAGGGCTGGAAAGTGACCGAGCTTGATTGGGTGGCAGGTGATGGTGCCGGTATCAAATCGGCTACATTTCAATTTGACGGACCCTTTGCCTATGGGTTTCTCAAATCGGAGAGCGGGGTGCATCGCCTCGTTCGAATCTCACCGTTTGACAGCAATGCCAGAAGACATACTTCTTTTTCCTCCGTTTTTGTTTACCCCCTTGTAGATGATTCTATTACGATTGATATCAAGCCGGCTGATGTAAAAATGGAAACCTCCCGAAGCGGTGGCGCCGGCGGACAGAATGTAAACAAAGTAGAAACCAAAGTGCAGTTAACCCATATCCCCACAGGAATAGTAGTAGTATGTCAGCAGGACAGGAGCCAGTTGGGAAACCGGGAATTAGCCATGCAAATGCTGAGAAGCCGTTTATATGAAGAAGAACTTCGCAAACGCCAGGCCTTAAAGGATGCGACGAACTCCACCAAGAAAAAGATTGAGTGGGGAAGCCAGATACGTTCTTATGTCTTTCACCCCTATAAAATGATCAAGGATCACCGGACAGATTATGAAGTGGGAAATATAGGGCCGGTGATGGATGGTGAATTGGATGGGTTTATTAAGGCGTATCTTATGCAATCAAAAGAGGTTGAAAACTAATAGCACGCTGAGAACGCAGAGCTCGCAGAGGGATTAAATATATTTCTCTGCGAGCTCTGCGCCCTCTGCGTGCATTAAAACTTACAATATAAAACTCTTTCTATGAGTATTGGAACTTTCTCTTACCCGCTCCCGGCCAATGAACCCGTGTATGCTTATGCCCCGGGTTCACCTGAAAGAAAAAGATTAAAAGAGGTATTGGCTGAATTAAAAAGTTCAGTGATCGATGTGCCGATGTATATCGGCGGCAAGGAAGTTCGTACTAATAAGAAAGTAGCGATGCATCCGCCACATGAAATAAAACATACACTGGGTTATTTCCATGCGGGAGAACAAAAGCATGTGGAGCAGGCCATCGAAGCGGCGCTTGCGGCTAAAGATGGCTGGGTGGCCATGAGCTGGGCCAACAGGGCGAATATATTTTTGAAGGCGGCGGACCTCTTAGCCACGAAATATCGTCCCTGGCTGAATGGTTGCACGATGTTGGGACAAAGCAAGAATGTTTTCCAGGCAGAGATCGATGCGGCCTGTGAGTTGATCGACTTCTTAAGGTTCAATGTTCATTTTCTCTCTGAAATATATAAACAGCAACCCACTAGTAGTCCGGGTATGCATAACCGAATGGAGTACCGTCCATTGGAAGGATTTGTGCTGGCTATTACACCCTTTAATTTTACGGCCATCGGCGGCAACCTGCCTACCTCGGCAGCTATGTGTGGAAACACGGTAGTCTGGAAACCGGCTAACACCCAGGTTTATGCGGCGCAGATGTTCATGAGGATCATGCAGGAGGCAGGCTTACCCGGAGGCGTCATTAACCTGATCTATGTGGAAGGCCCCACGATCGGTCGGGTCTGCTTCAATCATAAAGATTTTGGAGGAGTTCATTTTACCGGTTCTACAGGCGTATTCAATAATATGTGGGAAACGATCGGCAAGAATATGGCCATGTATAAATCCTATCCGAGAATCGTAGGTGAAACGGGTGGTAAAGATTTTGTACTGGCTCATAAAAGCGCTAACCCTGATGTAGTCGTTACGGCCATACTGCGGGGTGCCTTTGAGTTCCAGGGACAGAAATGTTCAGCGGCATCAAGGGCTTATATCCCCTCTAACCTGGCTGAGGAAGTAAAGAAGAAACTGATCGCTGGTGTAAAGAGTTTCAAAATGGGAACGGTGGAGAATTTTTCCAATTTTATTAATGCCGTGATCGATGAGAAGAGCTTTGACAATATCAAACGCTATATTGATAATGCAAAGAAAGATGAGAAGGCGGAGATATGGGTAGGAGGCAGGTGTGATAAGAAAGAAGGTTATTTTATTCAGCCTACTATTATTGAAGCTAAAAGTCCAAAGTATGTGACGATGTGCGAGGAAATATTCGGGCCGGTAATGACCGTATACATATACCCCGCTAATAGTTTTGAAAAGACCCTTGATCTTGTTGATTCCACTTCTCCCTATGCATTGACCGGCGCGGTGATCGCGCAGGACAGGGCAGCGGTTGAATTGGCGACAGATAAGCTTCGTCATGCAGCAGGTAATTTTTATATCAACGATAAACCTACCGGTGCTGTGGTCGGGCAACAACCTTTTGGCGGAGCCCGGGCATCAGGAACAAATGATAAAGCCGGAAGTATTCTGAATTTATATCGCTGGCTAAGCGCGCGAACGATCAAAGAAACATTTAACCCGCCTATGGATTACAAATATCCTTTTTTAGAGGAGGAATAATACGGTTATGCGGATTATTTTATTTATCATAGGGCTGCTTCCCGGAGTTATTTCTTATTCCCAAAATCACAGTTACAATATTGTGTATAAGCTCCGATATGAAAACCAGGTTTTAATGGCAGTGAGTAAAAAAGTAAAAAGCCCGATAGGTTTTAGCAGCCTTGTTTTTAATGATTCCATGGCGTATTGGTATTGGATGAAGGATAATAAGGATCCCATGAAGAATAATAAAGCTTATGGCAGTAAAGTTCTTTATCACGCTTTGCTCTGCAATAAAAATTCCCGGATATTTTATAACGCGATGCCAGAAACAAGCGGACATCCCACTTGCTATATTCCTGACAGCATTCGTCTAAAAGAATGGTCATTTTCGGAGGATACTAAACAGATCCTTGGTTATGAATGTAAGAAAGCGTATTGGGTAAATGAGTACCTGAAAGATTCAGCATCTGTCAAGATCTGGCAATCAGATTCTACTATTGTTTGGTATGCAGAAAAGATCAAAGTGCCGTTTGGGCCTTTCGAATACTTTGGCTTGCCGGGACTTATTTTGGAAGTTCTCGATTGGAATCGTTTAGGAGTGCATTTTACTGCAATAAACCTGGAACCTGATATATTTACAATTGCTATCCCGCCAAATATTCCTGTGTTAACGGGTGCAGAATATAATAAATGGAAAAGATAAATTACACGGCTTCCGTGACACGGGCACTCTCATTAAGTTAGCACATAATCGCAGAGACCCTGAGATGCAGAGGCACGGTGAGAAAGAGACGTGGCATGCCTTGTCTTTACTTTGCCTTCTACGTCTTAGTATCTCCGTCTCTCTGCATCTCAGCACCTCCGGGATTAAATCTCTTGTATGAATTTAATAATATGCCTGATTACATACATACCGGCATCTAAGTAATAGCTCCAGAGGAGCTTCCTGTTTATAGTAAAGCAACTTGTAGTATGTCTGTGGCTCCATAGGAGCCTCCTGCGCAAATCAGGAGGCTCCTATGGAGCCATAAGAGTCCTTTAAGACATAGTTACTATAAACAGGGTGCTCCTATGGAGCAATGATCAGCAAGTTTGAATTCAGTATTTATACATAGCTATATATATGCACTATTTTTTGCCTTAAATAAGAATCAATTATTGTCGCAGCATCCAAAGCTCAATGCTTAACTTTATCACAAAATATTTTTGAATGCAGGTCCTGCTCTCCTCACAACAACTTTCTGATACGGTAAATCAATTAGCGGGTCAACTGAACAAAAGCCACCCCGACATGAATGAGGTTGTCTTTGTAGGCATACAACAGGGTGGTGTGGTCGTGGGCAATCATATTATATCGAAAATCCGGGAAATGAATCCGTCACGCAAGATCCAATACGGTCAGTTAGATATTACTTTTTACCGGGACGACATCCGCAAAGAGATCCTGACGCCCGATACGATGAATTTACCTTTTGCTATAGAGAATAAAACAATAGTATTGATCGATGATGTATTGTTCACCGGGCGTACTATCAAAGCCGCGCTGGATGTATTGCTTGATTATGGCCGCCCGGCCAAAGTGGAGCTATGTGTGTTGATCGACAGGAAGGAACACCGGCAATTCCCTATCCAGGCTGACTTTGTGGGCCTGACGGTCACGACAAATAAAACAGATAAAGTAAAACTGGTCAATAAAGAAGTGGTGCTGATAACTCAATAATTTACTTTAATTTCGCTTTTTAATGCAACTATCCACTCGACACCTGCTGGGCATTAAAAACCTCACTCCCCAGGACATTTCCCTTATTCTTTCCACCGCCGTTCAATTCAAAGAAGTTTTACAAAGACCCGTGAAGAAAGTTCCCTCGCTCAGGGATGTGACCATCGTGAATCTTTTTTATGAGAATTCCACCCGCACAAGATTTTCTTTTGAGCTCGCGGAAAAAAGACTCAGTGCCGATATCATCAATTTCTCCGCTTCCACCTCTTCGGCCTCTAAAGGAGAGACCTTACTCGATACCGTGAATAATATCCTGTCGATGAAAGTGGATATGGTAGTGATGCGTCATCATGCCAGTGGCGCGCCTCATTTCCTGGCACAACATATACCTGCGGCCATCATTAATGCCGGTGACGGCGTCAATGAACATCCTACACAGGGTTTGCTGGATGCATTTTCCATTAAAGAGAAAACCGGCAAACTGAAAGGAATAAAAGTGGCCATCATTGGAGATATCATGCATAGCAGGGTGGCCCAAAGCAATATTTATTTACTAAAAAAAATGGGCGCATTGGTGACGGTCTGCGGACCGCCCACTTTAATTCCCAAGTATATCCATGAGGCGATGGGAGTGGAGGTCAGCTATAACCTGAAAGAAACTCTTGACTGGTGCGATGTAGCCAATGTGCTGCGAATACAACTGGAAAGACAGAACCAGGTATTGTTCTCATCACTGCGTGAATACAGCCTGGCTTATGGCATCAACCGGAAGATCCTCGACAGTTTACACAAAGAAATAGTGATCATGCATCCCGGGCCCATCAACAGGGGTGTGGAAATTGACAGTGATGTGGCCGACAGCAAACAATCCATTATCTTACAGCAGGTAGAGAATGGGGTGGCGGTTAGAATGGCGGTGCTTTATTTGTTGAGCAAACCCCCTAACCCCGAAAACCCCCAAACCCCCTAAAGGGCTTACGAAGAGTCATTATCATAGAGTCAATATAATAATAAACATTTCTTCTAAGGGAAAGGTCGTAAGTCCTCCCTTTAGGGAGGATTTAGGAGGGTATCTATATGAAGCGTATCTGTCTTTTCCCCGGCACTTTTGATCCTGTCACCCTGGGTCACGTGGATATTATTGACCGGGCCATTCCCCTGTTTGATAAGATCATTGTAGGGATCGGATTGAATACATCCAAGGCTCCCATGTTCTCTGCCGAACAGCGTTTGCAATGGATCAGTGAGATCTATAAAGACGAAGAAAGGGTGGAAGGAGCCGTGTACGAAGGATTGACTGTCAATTTTTGCAAGCTGATCGGGGCTCATTTTATTCTCCGTGGTATCCGTTATGTCAGCGATTTTGAATATGAAAAGACCATTGCCGATGCCAACCGTACCATGGATAAATCCATTGAGACGATCTTCCTCACCGGTGAACCCAAATATACTTCGGTAGCTTCCACCATTGTCCGGGATATTATCAGGAATGGCGGCAATGCGGAACCCTTCCTGCCTGAAGTTGTATCGAAGTCATTTCAACGCTAAAGAACAATAATGTCCATCTGGTTTAATAAAGAACTAACGCTTGATCATATCATCCCGCATGGTAAAGGCACAATGAGTGAACACCTGGGTATTGAATGGGTAGAACTGGGAGCTGATTACCTGAAAGCTAAAATGCCGGTGGATCATCGCACCAAACAACCCTATGGACTCCTGCATGGTGGCGCATCCTGCGCATTAGCCGAAACGATCGCCAGCGTGGCTTCTGCGATGGTGATCGATCACAGCAAATTCTATTGCCTGGGGTTGGAGATAAATGCCAATCATATCCGAAGTGCCCGGGAAGGGTATGTAACGGGCGTAGCTTCGCCTTTACACCTGGGATCTACAACGCATGTTTGGGATGTTAAGATCATGGATGAAAGAGAAAAATTAGTTTGTGTAAGCCGGCTTATGATCATGGTTATGCCACGAAAGGAATGAATTATCATTTAATTGATATAGCCGGTAAGTGCGGGAAGACGGGAAGGAGCTGCTGGCGCAGCAAGAAATACAGGAACACGGATGACATGGATTAAAGGGATTTACACGGATAGTGAAAATGATCGCAAAATATCCCCGCCTGAATGACTTAGTCGGGCAGGCATGTTGATCCGTCCAATCAGTGTCATCCGTGTTCCAGTATTAAGCTGCGAAGCAGCCCTTCCCGTCTTCCCGCCCTTCCCGGCAAAAATCTGCTTATAAGACAACCTCATTTATAGGTTGAACTAAATAATGTAAGCACATCAATAACCGAGGGGAAACAATTAGTATAATATTGTTTCAACTGCCCGGGGCTCACCCATTTTATTTCCAGGATATCCTCTTCTTTTTGGGGTATGAGTTTTTGTTCACCTTTGGCTTTCATGGTGTACCAATGGGATTCTTTCAAAATAAATCTGGCCCCTTCCCGGTAGGTATGATAGGTAATGGTGAGCGCTGAGATCAGTTTCAGTTTATTCAGTCCTGTTTCTTCCATTACTTCCCTGATGGCACAATCTTCCAGCTTTTCACCCTTGTCCAGTTTACCTTTTGGCAGGTCCCATTTACCCCTCCTGAAAATAAGCAGTACTTCTTTTTTTTCGTTCTGCACCAAACCGCCTGCCGCCTGTATAAAGGTGAATTTTTTAAAGAAAGACTTGCGGAGTTCCAGCAGGTTCGCATGGTAAAAAACACCCGCATGAATTGACGGTTGCTCCATCTCATGTATCATGGTTCGTACCGTATGACTATTCAGTTCATCAATAAAGACAGCATCGTCATGATGTATATACGGCTGAATCGTTTCATCTACGGCATCGCAGAGGAAAAGCGGTTTGTCGTTGAAGTAGATCTTTATGAACATATTTTTTTTTAAGCTGTGAGTTGTTAGTTTCGGGCTGCGAGCTTTGAGCTACGAGCCACACTTTATAAAATCATCTATCTTTTATTAGGTCCAACTCACAGCTCGCAGCTCAAAGCTCGTAGCTCATACCTCATAGCTCGCAGCAAACCTCTCGCCGCTTTTCTCTAACTTCGCACCATGACCGACGCCCGGGCCGTTGCCGAAAAACTCCTTCAAGTTAATGCAGTAGAATTGAATCCCGAACATCCTTTTACCTGGGCGAGCGGGTGGAAGAGCCCGATCTATTGTGATAACCGTAAGGTACTATCCTTTCCTTTTACCCGTGATTTTATCAAATCGGAACTGTGTAATGTGATCTTTGA
>JADGPW010000108.1 GCA_017882265.1 Chitinophagaceae bacterium
GAAAATTACTCCTGGAAAAGAAATTCAGGATAAACTTCAATATCTGGAAGTAACGGTTATTTTTCTTTGTTATTTTCTATTCTATCCTTCCCCCTGTATGGGAAATGCTCCGCAAAGCCCAGGCCCTGTATAGTCCTCCCATTCGCAGTTTTTTTGACAACCGTACAAGCACCTTCCCAATATGAAGGGATAAAATCTAACATCTTTGTAGCAAATAGCTCCTGGTTCATTACCCTGGCTGTAACGGTAAAAGTATCTTTACGCTCAGGAAGTATGATCTCCCATTTCGTTGTATACCGGTTGGAAGTTTTCTGGTTATGCCACCAGGCCATCCTGGAAATGCCGATCTGCCGTTGGTAAGTAGATTTGTTTTGTTCATCCAGGATATTTGCATACTGATTCAGCGTCTTGCCCTTTATATTCCTGAAAGAATATAAATTATATTCCGTGCTATCATCCATCTGGAAGGAGAACCAGTCCCAGCCCCTGGTTAAAACATAGAAATTACCCCATTGGTGATCCATCCAGGAACGGCCTTTTACCGGCACAGGCTGGCCTTCTATCATGATGTAGCCACTTGTTCTTAACCTTGTCAGTGAGTAATACATAGAGTGGCCCCCCTCCATATCGATCAATCCTTTATTATTAATAAGCAATGGAGATTTTTCCAGGTCAAGCACCAGATCGAGGCGGATAGCCTTCAGTTTTGCTTTTATTTTGAATTCAGAATGACCGTACTGTTCGATTGTTTGTTCGTTCCCGTAAGAGATATCAGCTGTTTGTTTACTTAATTTTACTTTTGAAGAAGGATAGAATATCCTGTCAAACGTAAATGACTGGCTTGACTCATCAGTAAAACTTATATGCGCGAAGTAAAACATGGAAAACCCCCTGAATAAACAAAATACATAACTATATTTTTTCCCGTCAGGCCCGGTGAGATGACCATTGAAATACCACCACTCCGAAAGCGCCTGGGAATGCATGCCATGATCTTTTGAAAAATCGATAAGCATAGTATCTTTTCGGACGGCAGGCAAGTCACCCGCTGGTTGTTCCTGATCATAAAAATCCTGCTTCGCTGTTTTTTGTACCAAACAGGAATAAAATAAACAAACAAACAGAGAAGCCAATATGATAAAAGATTTTTTCATACGGGTAAAATGGGATAAGAGCTGAAAATTACATCATTTAATAACCTGAATTTGTGACTTAGATCAACAAACTTTAAAACTTAAAATTCCAGGTTACTGCCGGAAGAATCGGGAATAATGACACCTGCCTGGCTTCCACTTTTAATGTGCCGAAGTAAGGACTCCCGGTCTGGTCAAAATAAATGAAATAAGGATTGAGACGGCTGTATACATTGTAAATACTAAAGATCCAGTAGCCGTAAGACTTATGTTTCTTCTTAGGAAGGGGTGTAAGAGTGGCTGAAAGATCCATCCGGTGATAAGCTTTCATCCGGTACTGGTTGAGTTTGCTGTACTCCTGTGTCAGTACACCATTGATGATGTAAAAGCGTTCGGGTAAAGTGATCGCATTCCCGGTGCCATACACGAATACAGCCCCGAATTTCCATTTTTTATTTGCTTCGTAATTTCCTACTACGGAGAGATCATGACGGCGATCGTACTTGGCAGGATATTTTTCACCATCGTTCAATTGCGCAAATTTTCGCCA
Organism: Chitinophagaceae bacterium; assembly: GCA_017882265.1. Classification (GTDB taxonomy): domain Bacteria; phylum Bacteroidota; class Bacteroidia; order Chitinophagales; family Chitinophagaceae; genus JADGPW01. The sequence continues at coordinate 1,684 of JADGPW010000108.1, forward strand.
GGTCCAGGACAACGTATAACCCACCCAGCCGGTAAACCGCCCCTTTGTTTTATTGACGAAAAACTCAGCGCCGTAACTCCATCCTTTCCCAAACACAAATTCATCTTCGGGGTCACTTAAAGATGGTGTGTAACCTTCCTTGTATTCCACCTGGTTCCGCATATCCTTATAATAAAGCTCCACTGAAGTTTCGTATTTGTTGTCTTCAAAATTTTTAAATAACCCTGCCGCATAAAGCCAGCTTATCTGCGGTTTTACAATATAGGTACTGGGTACCCAGAGATCCGTTGGCAACGTGTTACCTGAATTACTGACCAGATGAATATACTGCAGGTTCCTGGTTACGGCTGCTTTCAGGGAGGTTTCATCATTAATGGCATACCGGATGGTGATGCGCGGTTCCAGGCCCCCGTAAGCTTTTACCGGTTCAAAACTTTTGTAAACGTTACTATCCAATTTATTACCATTTGCATCCCGGATAAATTTGGTATAAGGCCCTATTTGCGTAAAACTGCTCCAGCGAAGGCCATAATTAATTTTCCACTTCTCTCCTATCTCCCAATCATCCTGTGCATAAATGGCTGTTTCAGCGGCGTACTTGGTTCCTTCATTGTTGGGCTTAAAGATGATAGAATCCTCCCGTCCGGTCACAACATTGGGAATAAACTTGTGATAAGTGATCAGGCCGCCGAATTTCAGTTTGTGATTAGGAAGCGGGTAGTAATCAAAATCGGTCTTTATATTGCCATCCCTGATGCCCGAGGTAAGCCCGATCTGGAAATTATCCTGCGCCGCGGAAAATTTGAATTTATAATCATTGAATAACAAGGTGGTATTGGAAAATAACCGGCGGTTGAAAACATGGTTCCACCGCAGGGTGGCGGTTGAGTTGCCCCAGGGAATATAGGTTTTAAATGAACGTTTAGTGTCGTTGAAATCAAACACGTCCCTTCCAAAATAACCACTCAGGTACAAACGGTCTTTTTCAGAGAACCGGTAATTCACTTTTGCGTTCAGATCATAAAAAAAATAACCGGAGCCGTAAAAATTGCTGCTTTTTTTAATGAATGGTTTGGCCAATGCATCCGCATAGGTCCGCCTGGCAGAGATAATATAGGATGCTTTATTCTTTTTCAACGGACCCTGAATGGAAAAGCGGGAAGCAATTAATCCAATACCGCCTTCGATCTCCGTTTTGTTCATATTGCCATCCTTCATGGTAACATCCACTACCGATGAAAGCCTTCCTCCGTACTGAGGTGGCATACCGCCCTTTATAAGCGTAACATTTTTTATGGCATCCGAATTAAATATAGAAAAAAAACCAAATAGGTGACCCGTGTTATATACCACCGCATCGTCCAGCATGATCAGGTTCTGGTCAGGACCCCCACCCCTGACATAAAAACCGGCGTTTCCCTCTCCTGCATTCTGAACACCAGGCAATAACTGTATCGCTTTTAAAAGATCGATCTCACCAAGGAAAGCCGGAATATTTTTTATCTGGGTCATGGACAGGTCTATTTTCCCCATTTGCGCATTCTTCACATTCGCGTCACGGCGCCGGGCATAAACGATCACTTCACTATTGGAAGATGTTTTGGGCAATAGCTCGAAATCATAAGATCGGTTACTATTCAGCGTGACAGTTTGCGGCTTACTGAAATAGGCTACATGGGAAGCAGAGATTGTATAAGTTCCCACCTCGAGTGTGAGAGAATAAAATCCATACTGGTTGCTGGTAACTCCTTTGGGTTGTCCACCGCCCTGCCCACTCACGATAATGGAAGCTCCGAGAATGGATTCGCCGGAGAGGCTGTCTTTTACATATCCATTTATAGTGAACCTGGGAAGTGAAGAAGGAAAATTAGGATTTTGCGCTGAAGCGGTATCCAGCAGGAACAACAAAACCACTACTCCCTTTATCTTTCGCATGCAATTATTACAATCAGTTAGCTTTTTTTGTTGTATCCGGTACAAAATTGATCCTGGCTTTTATTTCTGAACATTCCTTTAGCCCATAGGGATTAACAGATTTTTCATCACGGCTCAGCCAGTTACCGGGCTTATCTTCCCCAAATGCTGCAGGGCACTCCAGCCAGTATAATTTGGCAAGGTCATAATGAACCGTATTGACCAGGGTGAACAGTTCATTGGAAAAAATATTCAGAGAACCCTTCTTTTCATTAATGGAAGGATCGGAAATGATAGAGCCAATTTCTGACTTTGTATTTCCCAATGGTTCCAATGCGGTTACATAGATCAATGAATCCTTTTTCAGCTCCTCCACTTTAAAACTATCCAGTGCCATTTTCACGTTGGTTCCTGCCTGCCGGATCACCATCGTATCATTGTTCGCAAACCCATTTATCATATTATAATAGGCATTCAAAATATTCTCTAAGGATTGATTAAAAGCTTCACTGTGTTTGCTGACCTGGATCGGAGGTGGCTTAGGTTCGGAACTGGAAGAACTGCTCACTGCAAAAAAGAGGTACCGTATGGTGCCGCCCAGCAGCAACAGCACCGCAAATAACATGGTTAGGGCATTGTGTCCTTTCCGGTTTGTTGAGAACAGACGTATAATACCGAGCAGCAGGATCAGGGCAGGCAACACAATTTCAAGGATATCGATGATCTTCCTGACCATATCTTATAAAAAATTTTACGCAAAGATAATCGCTGGTCACCGCAAGTACGAATCCTTTATTTTTGCAGATTGTTAAAAACAAGACAGTAGGTCAGTAAGTAAGTCAGTCAGTGGCCTTCGTAACGGTAAGAAGTTTTAACTAAAGTACTTTCTCACTGTCTTACTCACATACTGTCTTACTGACTTAATACCATATATGCTAGCAGGATTACAAAATGTGACGTTCGAATTTGGCGCCAGGGTCATTATTGAAGATGCTACCTGGCATATTCAGCCGGGTGAACGGATCGGGTTGATCGGTTACAATGGAACAGGCAAATCCACCATACTGAAACTACTGGTGGGTGAATACATGCCCACGAAAGGTACAATAGAAAGAAGCCGTACTACCACCATCGGGTACCTGCACCAGGACCTGCTGAGTTTTGACACAAACGATTCTATTATTCAGGTTGCCCTCAGTGCTTTTGAAAAAGTATTACAACTTGAAAAAGAGATCGAAGCACTTGGTAAAGAACTGGAAAGGACAGGCGACGAAAAGGCTCTCCATGACTACAGCGATAAGTTGCATGAACTGGAAACGTTGGGAGGATATAATATTCACCATCGCACCGAAGAAGTACTTCAGGGATTGGGGTTTGCCAATGACGAGTTGCATCGCCCTTATAAAGAATTCAGTGGTGGCTGGCGGATGAGGGTATTGCTGGCGAAAATGATCCTGCAGCAACCCGATCTACTGTTACTTGATGAACCTACCAACCACCTTGACCTTCCTTCCATTGAATGGCTGGAAAAATACCTGCTGCATTACCAGGGTTCGGTTGTGATCGTGAGCCATGATAAATATTTCCTGAACCGGATGGTGACCAAGATCGTAGAAGTGTACCAGCAACAATTGCATATTTATGCTGGCAATTTTGATTATTATGAAAAGGAAAAAGCGATCCGAATAGAAATGCAGCAAAAGGCTTATGAGAACCAGCAGGATTATATACGCCAGAATGAGCGCCTGGTAGAACGATTCAGGGCCAAGGCCAGCAAGGCGGCTATGGCACAGAGCATCATGAAGAAATTAGATAAACTGGAACGCATTGAAGATGCCGCCCTGGAAAGACCGAATATCCGTATCAATTTCCGGGTAGATAAAACGCCGGGAAGAGTGCTGGTGGAATTAAAAGATATTTCCAAATCATTTGGACCGACCAATATCGTTGAACATACATCGGCGGAAATAGACCGGGGAGATAAAATTGCACTGATCGGCGCTAATGGGAAAGGTAAGTCTACCCTGCTGCGCATTATTGCCGGTACGGAAACCTTCGAAGGGGAAAGAAGATGGGGTCACAATGTGGAAGAAAGTTTTTATGCCCAGCACCAATTGGAAGCATTGAATGTAAATAATACGATCATCGAGGAAATGAAAGAATGCGGCAGCCAGATGACCGAACTGGAATTAAGATCCCTTCTTGGTTGCTTCCTGTTCAGCGGCGACGATTCTGATAAAAAAATAAAGATATTAAGCGGTGGCGAAAAGGCTAGAGTAGCCCTGGCTAAAACCATCGTCAGCAAAGCTAATTTCCTAATGCTGGATGAACCAACCAACCATCTTGACATGCATAGTTGCGACCTGCTTATTGAAGCATTGAATAAGTACGAGGGCAGTATCATCCTCGTAAGCCATGATCGCTATTTCGTCTCCAAAACAGCGAATAAGATCTGGGAGATCGTGGATCATAAGATCAAAGAATTCAAAGGGGGCTATGAAGAATGGGTAGCCTGGAAGGAAAGAATGGCAAGGCAGGAGGCCGAAAACCGGAAGACAGAGCCCGGGAGCCAAAAAGCAGAAAAGTCACAAAAGTCAAATGGGTCAAATAAGTCAGCGGAAACTAAAAGTTCTAACCAGGGATCAGGTAAGCGGTTTCCAACCCAGGGCAACAGGAATTCTTCTTCGGTTCCTATCAACAAGGATATAAAAAAGGAACTGCAAAAATCACAAAGACATTTTCAACAACTGGAAGAACAAATATCAAAACTGAACAGTAAGAAGGCAGAACTGGAAGCAGCCCTTCTTGATCCACAGGTCTATTCTGATAAAGGAAAGTTTCTCGAAGCAGAAAAAGCCTACCAAAAAGCATGTGATGAGTTGAAAAACATGAACATTGAATACGAAAAAGTCTTTGATAAGATCATGGAACTAGAACAAAAGCAATCTACTTAATTATGGCAGTGTCTCACCCGATAGTCCTGAGGCATCGAAGGATCGGGTTTGAAAAGAACTCGCGCAGAGATCGCAGCGTTCACAAAGAAAATTTTTGAAGTTTGACCCTCTGCGTACTCCGCGAACTCTGCGCGCAATTCAATCTGATAAACTATTTAAATCACGATCTTTTTCCTCTTATCTCAAAACTCAGGTAATACCTGTCAACGTTGTAATAAATACTTATCCTGAAAGTAGCCCGGGAGGTCCTGGTTTCATCGGGTCCCGTAAAATAATAGGTATTAGTTAAGGGATGATTATTGACAATCAATGTCTCTGATCTTGCATACAGGGGTTGATCAAAAGCGGTCAATAGAGCATCCCGGAGGTTAACAGCCCGCTGATCCACTTTCAGTCTTACTTTATCGGGTTGAAAATAAAAGATCGCATATGGATTACCGGTGACAGGCACCACAATTTTCCCTGAATCCGCAAGGGGGAGCATTAATTTCACTTTGTATTCGGCCGATAGTTCTTCAAACTCACTTTTTTGGTGAGCTCCTTTATAAGTAACAAACCCTGTTTGCGCGTCGGCAATTAGTTTTTTAATATCTGTATAAAAGGAAGAAACGGCAAATTCATTCTGGCCGTAAACCTTTGAAATGACAAACAGGATCAGAAAAAGTAAGACCCTTTTCATCTTTAAAATTATACAATAAAATCGAATATACCTCCACTGTCTTACTGACTTACTGTCTTTCTTTCGTTTAACCCGGTTGCTGTGTTTTCATTTTAATAAAATCACTCACCAGGTAGCTAATGAGTTTGCCACTGGTAGCATCGGTTCTTCCATCCGCCAGCCTGGTGGCACCTTCGCAAATATGCAGGTAAGCAGGCTTGGCATCTGCCGCAGCAAAAGAAATATACTGTCTTGCCTGGACCGGTGTAATTCCAACAGGAGTCATGGCACTACTCAGTGTATTCTGGATGGCGTCCAGGTCAAGATCAATGCCCGTTAGTGTATCTTCTGTAAAGCTGGTAGCGTGGGCCACAGCCTGTTTAAAGGTTCTTTTCTCATGCACAAAAATGTCTTCGAATGTAATGCAATCAATAAATGGGTTGTTGACAATATCCACCCAGATATTCTGGGGCAGGTAGTTCTCATGCAGACCCACAATGCAATACTTCTGCAGGTAGCCGTCTTCTTCCGCATAACGGAAAGCATTCCCGCTGTGACGCCCTTCCATCGGGCGGTAATCGGAATGCGCATCCAGGTTGATACAGTTGATCTGCGCCAGCGGAAGTACACCGGCTTTATGCCATCCTTTGGCAGCGCCTTTTATTAATGGATAGGAATTGTTATGGGCACCTCCCACCACCACCGGTATCTTCCCGGCTTCGGTGATCATTTTTGCCAGTTGTTCCACTTCATCGTCCACTGTAGTCAACGCATGACGGTATGCTTCTATCTTTTCATCCTCTCCTTTTGCCGTGGTATCGATCAGGTATTGAATATCCCCAAAATCAAAATGACCGATCAGCAAAAGTTCAGCACCGTCAAAAAAATCACTGCTTTGTATATTCAGGAAACTCTGCAGGAAGGGAATCCATAATGTATCGGCTCCGCCAATGCCATAGTTCCCTTTGGCCCCGAGATCTTCAGGAATACCAAATAATACAAATTTCGCAGTCGATTCACGCAAGGATCCTTCCATGTCAGTGGGATCGGCCAGTTGGATCCGTTCTCCCAGTTTGGTCTCGAACTTCCTGAGTTTGGTCAATGAAAGTACCTCCTGTTTATTATACACTTTCAGGTGAGGCATTGAATTTGACCTCGGCTCAATTACAGGCATCTTAACATCCGCTTTCTTCATGGATAGTTTGTTATTTCAGTTTGTAAATTTATTGTTTTGTATTTATTTCATGACCTCATTCTCCCACTCCTTTTCGATCGCCTACTTCGCATAATGAAGTTTGGAAACGAATTTCATTATAGGGAGCTTCCGATCTTATCATTCACGATCTTCACTATTTCACTTTCTGCCATAATGGCCTGGCTCTCCATTTCTCTTCCTTTTGCAATCACCTCTTCCACGTATTTTTTATCATCATAACCAGCCGCATTGATCCGTACATTCATAAATGCTCCTATCACTGCACTCCGGGCGCATAGAGCACCTACTCCTGCATCTGAGATGGAATTCGGATTGCCCTTTTCAACCATGGCCCTTATCACTTCCATGCAATGGTAAGAGGCCTGCATCACGTTGAACGGGATGTCAATGGCAATCTTTGTAGCAGCCTGTATGGCCTTTGAACGGGCCTTTTTTTCTTCGTCTGTTGTTTTGGGTAAACTAAATGCCTGCATCAGTTGGGTAAATGCTTTTGTATCAGCATCCACTAATTTCAGCAATTCATTTTTGTATCGTTCCCCCTTTTCAGCCCAATTACTGAATTCCTCCCATCGCTCATCCCATCCTTTTTTATGCGAAGAAAGATTGGCTACCATGGTGGCGAGCGATACACCCAGGGCGCCAACATAGGCAGATACAGAACCACCGCCGGGGGCAGGGCTCTCGCTGGCGGTTTCATCCGCAAATTCGGATAGCGACATCCCTAATAATGGATGGTCTGTTTTACTTTGCAGCATATATTCAATGATTTTTTCTTCCGGTTTAAAAGGGGTAAGTTCATCCAGTCCCATTGACTTTACAGCGATCTTTATTAATTCTTTTTCAGATACACCTGTTGAGCGTTGCTGCTTTTTCAGGAAAAATTTACCGGCATCGAGCATGGCCTTCAGGGGGATCAGCCCCACCAACTCACTTCCCGTTACACGTATGCCGCGATCATTTGCTCTTTTGCACACTTCATCAAAAGCGATATGAACGGGGGTCACATTAATATTCGTCAGGTTCATGGAGATCTGGCAAATTCCATATTCTTCAATATACCAGCCAATGGCTTTCACAGATTTCAAGGTGCCCGGAATGGAAATGGGTTTACCATTTTTATTTGTCACCACTTTCCCCCCCTCCATTTTTACACGCCCCGCTTCCCTTACATCAAAAGCGATCGCATTGGCCCGGCGTGTAGAAGTAGTATTGAGGTTTATATTATAGGCTACCAAAAAATCCCTTGCACCGATGACGGTGGCGCCACGCCTGGCATCAAATGCCGCCGGACCAAAATCAGGCATCCATTCCGGTTGTTGGATCTTTTTAAAAAACCCTTCGTACTCACCGGCCCTGATCACAGATAAATTGCTCCTGTTTTTATCAGGCTGTGCTGCTTCATATAAATAAACGGGTAAATCCAGGTCCTCCCCCACCCGTTTAGCAAGACCTTGTGCATATTGAGCTGTTTCTTCCATTGATATGTTGGCAATAGGGATTAAGGGGCAAACATCGGTGGCCCCCATCCGGGGATGCTCCCCTTTGTGCTGACTCATATCGATCAACTCACCGGCTTTTTTAATTGCCCTGAAAGCGGCTTCCACTACCGCTCCCGGAGGACCTACAAGAGTTACTACGGTACGATTGGTCGTCTTCCCGGGATCCACATTCAGCAATCGGACTCCTTCCACCGTTTCGATCTGATCGGTGATCTGCCTGATAATATTCATATCATTCCCTTCACTGAAATTGGGAACACATTCTATGATTTGTTGCATGCCATTCAATTTTGAATGCTAAGATATTGTTTGTGTGGTGAAATAGCCTAACCACGCTAATAAACAACCACAACAAAGCATTAAATGAAAATTCCTCGCCCCTTACTCGAAAAGGAAACCCCAAATTGATTAGGGTTTACGAACTCTCCGGTCCTGTCATTCCGGTCCCGCCTTTACCAGGACAGAATGAGGAGTCAGCCACGAACACACGGAGTTCATTATTATAGCCCATAAGATGAGCGGCAATGGGGTTTGTTTTAAATAATTTAACTTTATAACTACACCAAATCTTTTAGCCATGACCATAAAAGATGCCAACGTAACGATCAATGTAAAAGACATGGATAAATCCGTTGCCTTTTACCAATCCATTGGCTTTACGCTAAAAAATCGCTGGGGCAATTATTATGCGCAATTGGCCGGTCCCGGAATAACGATCGGGCTTCATCCTGTCAGCCAGGAGAACATGACGACCGGTTCGGGCAGTGTTTCCATTGGTTTTACCACCGATAATATTGAGGAAACAAAATCATCGTTGGATCAATTATCCATTTCCACTACAAACAGAAGTGAAGAAGGCGGGCAGTTCATACATTTTAGCGACCCGGATGGAACATCCCTGTATTTTATCAAACCAAAATGGTAATGGGGTTGTATTGAAACCGGCTCAGACAAACTCCCCGTTTACCATCACCTTATCGATCAAATTGGTCCCAAAAGAATAAGGAAGATAAGCCAGCGAAGGAATGGATTTTGTAAGGATCAGGTTAGCCTTTTTACCTATCATTATACTGCCTACCTCATCCTGCAATTCCATTGCATAAGCGCCATTAATGGTGGCAGCATTAATAGCCTCTTCAGGCAACATCTTCATTCCTATACAACCCATGGCCACCACCAGGTTCATATTACCTGAAGGTGACGTGCCGGGATTGAAATCAGATGCCAGCGCAAGGGCAGAACCGGCATCAATTAATTTCCTGGCCGGCGGAAATGGCTGGTCAAGGAAAAATGCGGCAGTGGGCAATAGAGTACAGATGGTGGCCCTCTCCAAACCTCCTCCGCCATTTGGCGGAGCAGCTTCCAAGCCTCCTAAAAGTTTCAGATCACTTTCTGTAAGGTTTTCAAGGTGATCTAATGATACTGCATTTAGTTTTAATCCAACTTCAATGCCACCGATCGAATGAAGCTGATTGATATGTAGCTTTGATTTCAACCCATACTGCATGCCCGCCCGGCAGATCATTTCAGTTTCTCCGGGTGAAAAGAATCCTGTCTCACAGAACACATCAATATAATCAGCTAATTTCTCATTCGCTATCACGGGTAACATATCATTAATGATCAGATCAATATATCCCTGATGGTCTTCTTTGTACTCCAGGGGATAGGCATGTGCCCCGAGAAATGTAGACTTGATGCAAAGGGCTGATCTTTCTTTTAGTTTTTTTATTACCCGTAACATTTTTAATTCCCCCTCCACAGATAAACCGTAACCACTTTTAATTTCAATAGCCCCGGTTCCGAGTCTTGTTACTTCTTCCAGTCGTTTCCAGGCAAGATTGAACAGTTCGTCTTCTGACGCCAGATTTATTTTTTTTGCCGAATTTAAAATACCACCACCCCTGGCTGCTATATCCGCGTAACTCATTCCCCTGATCTTATCTACAAACTCTTCTTCACGGCTGGCAGCAAAGATCAAATGAGTATGGGAATCGCACCAGGCAGGCAAAATGAATTGACGGGAGGCATCAATTGAGTGGGAAGGATTAAATGTCAAATGAGGAATAGTATCCATCCTCCCAAAATCAACAATGACTCCATCCTCAAGAACGAGATATGCATTTTCAATACAGGGTAAACCTGCCAGTTCTTTTCCACGCAACAACTCATTTTGCTGACGTGTATTTACAAGCAATTGTATATTGGTAATGAGTTGGGCAGCCATCCTGCAATGTTCGTGAAAATAATCCAGTCGGGCAGTTGGTCAGTCGGGCAGTC
>JADGPW010000109.1 GCA_017882265.1 Chitinophagaceae bacterium
GGGTTGGGCATTTTTACATATTTGTCAGGGACATCCCAGGGTGTAGGTTGCCGGAGGATTGTAAAAGAGGTGGTGGTAATACATACCATTGCTAAACAAGCGATCATCACATTTATTTTTTTCATGACATTTATTTTAGTTTTATTAAATAAATAGTTAAAAGGATCAACTTAATTAAAGTTCCATCTTCTTGTAATGTTAAACCCAATGACAAATTCTCCTTTTCGGTAATCGTTTTGGTTATAAAAATTAACATACTGCGGTATAATACCGCCACTGTTTCCTGCAAAAATCTGGAAGGCGTGACTAATAGTTGTCATTTCTATACCAAAGCAAATATTGGGTTGGGGGTTATTGGTAATATGTTGCGTTAAGGGCTGATCATAATTGGCGATGAGGTGAAACCGTTCCGTTAACTTATACCTTCCTAAAACGGATACTGCAAAATGATCATTTTTCATCTTGGGAAGGATATTTCCGTCTTTATCACGATAGGCTTCGACATTATTGAAATGAGACAGGCTGGGAGCTACCTGCACCGATAATTTCTCCGTTATTTTTCTTGCGATCAGTAACTGATTGAAATACGATACACGATCTCCGTATTTAACAAAAAGCCCTGAATTTTTGCGGGCATCTAATGCCATATTTCCAAAATAAGAAATGCTCACCGGCCAGCCACCCTTATCCATTTGCCTGACAATGGAATATTTGGCGTTAAAATCTACCAGGAAGTTTCCTTTGGTTACACCCACACCCACCGCCAGGTTTTCAATGGGTACATAATTTAATGCTAACCTCATATTACCTGCGCCAAAAATTCCGTATAGGTCTTCTGCTCCATTCGAAACTTTACCGAACCTATGCTGAATGGACATATTGAGAACCTTTTTACGTAATACAGTCACCGTCTGGTTATCCACAATAAATTGGCCATCAAACGTAGTTACCGGTCTCGGTTTTACTACGGTTACAGCTTCCGTCGAATCCTGTGCCATTAATCCTGTTCCGGGGATTAGGATGAGCAGGTAGAGAACAGTCCCCCGGAGAATGGAGGAGAAATGTTTATTTAGCGTTTTCATGATTTTTAATTTAATTGTTTTTAGCTTTTTGTGTGATCCAGGTAAGTACCAGCGAATTGATATTAGAAGGATTACTTGAACCGATCAAAGGCATGGCGGGTGTTATTCCCCCGGTTAATCGCAGATAAAGTTTACTGTTCTTTGGATCTGTCAGATTTATGAATCCTCCGTTCATCAAGGAATTAAAAGCTTTAGCTGCTGTCAGATCCGGAGTATGGCCACCTGAAGCATGGCACCCGCTGATAGCGCATTTTTGGTTCATTATCGGGATAATATCCTTGCTAAAACTTACCGCTTTGGTTAATACCGTGTTTGTATTCGGGTACAACGTGTCAGCTTTATAACAACCTGCTAAAATCAATATACTCATCACAACAAGCGTATAGGCTATTGCTTTTATCTTGTTTATCATGATCTTTTGGTTTTAGATTTCATAATGAAAAGCAATAGATTATTTCTGAAAATGTAAATTGAGTCCGGCCACAATGGCGTGTTGATTATCCGCTCCGTTAAACATGACGCCTATACCGAAGGGTTGATCGCTTAACGAGGTAAAATCAGCATCATTTGCATTATCCGTAGTTTTCAATGCACGTTTTAAAAGTAATCTCCAACCTGTTCCAGTATGGAACGCATTCGCAATCACATCGCCACGGCTGCCCGTAAAAGGAGCCACCACACTACCGGGTATACATTTCGGTCCATCGCCAGAGCCCACTTGCTGGTAATCAGTGCCCACAGCAGGATTAATGGTAGTTCCATTACTGAGCGTCAGTACGCCATTAGCATCTACTGCAATAACTTTTAGAGCTGCTCCTGTGGCGAGCGTATCGCTTAATTTGATAGCACTATTACTATAGTTTCCGCTGGGAATTACCCATGTGGGGACCCCTTCTTTTGTAGTTGTTCCGGTAATCGTTAAGGTTTGTTTATTGGTGAATCCACCGTCGGCAGCCTGTGCTGTCTGAAATTGCGGTGGTACAGTTGATGCAGATCCGTTATTTACCTGCCAATCGCTATGGACCTCATTCTTATCTAATGTACCGCTACTGCCCAAGCCCACACTAGCACCATCATCTATAAAACAATCATTTACCTGGTTAGCATTTACGACCTGGAGCATGCGGGCTCTCCAGACATCCAATCTCTCTGTAGGACCGTTTGTATACATGACACCCCCGGTAGGAGGGGTCCCGGTACCATAAGCAGAATTGACATGACAAGCCACATAACAGGATAAAGTATAAAAGGCCGGGGTGGAATTAGCTATGTTAAACATCATGACAAACTGATCCTGTGCAAAAGCCGGTCTGTAGGTGCCATCAGCATTCAAAGTTGGGGCACCGGCTTCCTGCGCCCATAATTTTGTAACAGGATTAAAGTACCACTGTGCGCTTTTCACGTTTTTTTGCGGGGTGGCAAATTCAACGAGGTAGTAGATGTTGGTAGCATCGTACACGGAACGCATCGTAACATCCGTCGCATTACCCACAAATCCTGTAAAGGTCCCATTTCCCAGGTCCGGTACTACTGCATGTACGGTTAGTTTAGTGGCATTATTCCACATGGGATCAATGGTCCCATCCCAGGCGGCGCCGCCTGCAGGTTGAACAGCGGGTCCGGCCACTACTTTCATTGAAGTTAATTGATTGTCAGTTGTTGTTGAAGAAACTTCATCAATCAGTTGGTTACGTTTTGTGCATTCAGCTAAAATGGTAACTGTAGCAATCAATAGCGCAATAACAATAACCTTTTTTTGTAGATGTTTCATATTATTATTTTTTTGCCTTTATGAAATATGAATTGTTATAATGATTGGTTTATTAAAATGATTTACTGTTTTTGTTCAATGCCTGTTTTGACCTGTTTATCGTTCTTTATTTTTCTCATCTGGTTAAAAATGAAAAAATAAGTAAGCCACACCCCGCCAAAAAGTGTTGATATGGTAAGGATGAGTGGTAACGGAGCGTAGGGTTCCCAAAGCGCACGGGGGAATGGATCTTTTTCAACCATAAGATGTGTTCCCCAGGAGGTACTAGCCTTATTTTCCACGTTACCATATTGTTCATTATCATCCAACCTGGCTGCTACAGTGAGGAGCCCTGCTGTATCTCCCGGAATACCTTTAGCATAAGTAAAAACAGCTTCCCCGTTTTCATCTGTGTTAACGGAATAGTCTTCGGCGGCAGGCATGCTTCCGAAAAGACGCTGCACATAAAAATTCACCTTTATATCCTTCAAAGGCTTTTCCGTACCGTCTTTACCCGTTTCGGTTACTACAGCTGTAGCGGTTCTGCTGGTATCATGCGGGTTGAGTTTGATTGTAATATTGGCTTCTTTGAATCGTATCTTTTCATTGGCATCTTCATAGAGACTGTCATTTTCAATTTTTGCCACAACAACAAAGGCACGGCCGGTATCTAAAGGCATTTCTTTCCGGAGTTGTACGAGCGCTTTACCCTTATTATCAGTATAAACATTTTTAAGTAATTGGAGCTCGTTACTATCCTGTATATAGAAGCTAACCCGTGCATTTTTTGCTGGAATAAACTTCCCGTCAGTATTTTTTGCCGTAACGATCGCTACCGCCCATTTAGTCAAGTCTGCTTTTTTGAAATACGCCATTTCAATAGAGGATTCTTTCTTTTCCTGGGCCATCGCGGGGGTACGGCTAAAAAACATAACTGCAAATGCCAGTACGATTAATAATTTTATTTTTAGAAAGGAGGACAAAGTGGCAAGAGGCTTTGAACCCAAACCCTTCTTCTTTACCGGGCGATCCTGGATAAGGGGGTATTCGTATATGCTTATGATTTTCATATTATCTGACTTAAGTTTATTAGCTAACCTATAATGATGTCTGGTTTTATGGGTTGGATGCCTGGATCTGTCTCCAGTGCCCTTGAACGTGCTTCTTCCGCTTCTCTTTGGATCCGGATATCAATGGCTCTCTGCTTGTCATGTTCGATTTTTATTCCGTCTTCTACTTCCCAGACTGCCATCATCGGGAACATCTTTGAAAAAAGCGTTATGACAAGGAATATCCCCGCCAGGGCGGCAGCTGTAACAGAAAATTCAACATAGTTTGGAAAATAACTTGACCAGTCCCCGGGAACTTCCTGTATCGGCATAAAGGGGTGCAAAAGCGTGGGCACTACTATGATGTATCTCTTTACCCATGCACCCAATACTATAATAATACAGGTGATGGCGAGCATCAAAGGTTTTCGCCCTTTTGGTATCGAAAGGATAATAATAGGTAGCAGGACGGTGCCGAATTGCAAGGTCCAGAAAACGATTGAGTAGCTGCCACTGAACAAATCCCTGAGTAAATGACCTTCTGCTGTTGCCATCTTATAGGCAGGTATCCAGTATTCATTCAGGTTCAGGTAGGCATAAATTAATGTAAGCGCCAAAACGAGGCGTCCCATTAAATCAAAATGCCGGGGGGTGATATATTTTTCTAAGTGATATAACTTACGGAAAGCAGCCATACCTAATATCACTCCGGCAGAGCCGGAATAAAGCGCTCCGGCCACAAAGTAGGGACCAAATACAGTGCTGTTCCATCCGGGACGCAAGGTCATAGCGAAAATGTAGCTTACAACAGTGTGAACAGATACGGCTACTGGAATGATGATGATGGTCATTACGGTCATGGATTTTTCAAGCCGGTGCCATTGAGATTTGGTTCCTTTCCAGCCGATTGCCATTTTTGTGTAAAGCCACTTTTTGAACTTCCTGAATCGGGTGTCACAAACAGTTAACCTGTCTCTGCAAAGCGCCATATCAGGTATCATGGGCAGGAATAAGAATACAGAACTACCCACAAAGTAGGTGCAGATAGAAATAATATCCCACATCAGGGGTGACTGCACCCTGCCAAAAATTACTAAGTTGGCGATACGGTCAGGACGTCCCAGGTCAATGATGGGCATGATTCCGCCAAAAAGAAGAGATACAAAAGTGAGTAGCTCTGCAGAACGGGTGATCGGTCTCCGCCATTCCTGCTTAGTGATGCGTAAAATGGCTGAAACCAACGTGCCCGAATGGCTGATACCGATAAAGAATACAAAGGTGGAGATATATAATCCCCATGATACGTAGTTGCGCATGGCAGTGACTCCTAAGCCCGCCCTTAGTTGGTGTATGTAGCAATATAGACCCCAGGCAATAACAATCAACAGGCAACCAATCCAGATCTTTGTAGATCGCCCCCATTTTCTTGTTGGTTTTAGACAATCTTCCCGAACGGTTTCAATTTCTTTTTCCAGGTTGAGTCTTTCGTTTACCATATATCCTTATTTTGAAATGATAGTTTCATTTCGCTTAAAATTTTTTTTTACATCTGCATATTTCCCATATCCAGGTCCTTCACTACAGGTTTTCCGGCTTTCTTCTTATCAATATTGTTCATATCCGGTTTGGGGTATTTCCTGTTTTTAGGTGGCAGGTAATAGACCCGTGGTTCAGTACCCAGTTCTTCCAGGTGCCGGTATCCTGCATTATCTTCCAGCAACTGGCTGAATTTGACCGTTACGCCTGATGCATTTGTAACGGCATCTTCATTCTGGTCGCCAAAATAAATGGCATCCATCGGGCATCCACTTACGCAGGCAGGCATCTTTCCCTGACGGATCATATCGGGGCAGAAATCGCATTTCTCTACAGTTCCCATTCTTCTTGGAATACCTTTTTCAGGAGAATAAGTCATTCCTTCAAGTTCTGGCTGTTCAATAGGGGCGCTCCAGTTAAAAAAGCGGGTAGAATAAGGGCAAGCCACCATACAGGAGCGGCAGCCTATGCATCGTACATTATCGATCAATACAATACCATCCTGCCTTTTAAAGGTTGCATTCACAGGACAAACCTTTGTGCAGGGGGGGTTATCGCAGTGGAAACAGGGTTTTGGAAAAAAATAGGGGGCCGTAGCATTAGCATCCTGCATTTTGAATACCTTGATCCATTCCCGATCCGATTCGGTATAGTGCATTTTCTGGCAGGCTTCCGTGCATTTCTTGCAACCATCGCATTTAGCCTCGTCAATGACCATCACGAATTTTTTATTGGGGATTCCTTTCCTGGCTTCATCATTTGAAACAGGAGGAACTTCAAAATCCTGTAAATGGGATTGGTCGGTTGTATATACTTTTCCGTCCTGAGTAAAAACAGTTCTTTTTACACCTGAACCTTCTTTTTTATTGCAGGAAAGGATATTTGATATAGCGAGTGTGCCTGCTGCTATGGACCCTCCCGCTATAAGCCCGACTTTCAGGAAATTTCTCCGGTTGGATGGTTTTTCTAAATTGTTATTTTCCTTTTCCATAAATTTTTATTTAATAACCCTTTTGCATTGTGATTTGGCATGACCGAGATTATTCATTTTTAGCAATTGATGTTATAACAATTGATGTTGTGAAGTTCATGTATAAAGAAGAGTAAGCCCTATGACTTAAATCAAAAGATTCATTGCATTAAGGCGGGAAAAAACCTGCGAAAATGCAGGTTTGATTATCCTGGAAAATAACAGAATGGTATTAACTGTAGAAATTCAGGCAATTGTTGTAACACGAAGCTGGAAAAATATTATTATCCCGGGTTTCAATATTGAAAATAAATGAGTATGGGAGCGTTCCGGTGATGGCTGGTTGATAAGGAATTCTTTCATTTTATATGCCCGGTTAATGAAGGCGAATAGAAAATCCGGTTAAACTTTCTTCCAATTAATAATGAAGGTGTGTATGGAAGATTTCTTTACCTGCCGGTTCAGGGTATCTGGCTCATTCTATTTTGTAATCACCAACAATATCTTCCAGCCCTTTAATGTTCAGAAAAATAATATCTCTTTTATTCCGGGCTATTAATTTTTCGTTTTCAAAATCATTTAGTTGCCTTGTGATCTGTTCTGCTGTGGTGCCGGCAATATCGGCTATGTCTTGCCTGCTTAAAGAAATATTCAGCATTTTGGTTTCGGGGTTCATTCCAAATGCTTCATAACTATAAATAAACGCCATGGCTACTTTTTCTCTTATGTTCATCTGCGCCTGGTATTTCACCCTCAGTTCCGCTCTTCGTAATTCCGATGCATAGAAAAATATAAGGTTAAAGGCAAACTTCGGACAATTCATACAAGCTTCATAAAATAGCTCGTTTTCAACAAAACACAACAAAGAATCCATTAAGGCAACCGCATTGAAATAATAAGCGGTTCTTCCCAGCCCCCGGTGCCCGAGTATTTCTCCTTCCTTTGCCAGGCGAACAATCTGTTCCCGCCCGTGCAAACTCGTGGTGACAACTTTTACCCCTCCCTGCTGAATGAAATTTATTCCGTAAATGGGCTCGCCCTCACGGAAGATATAATCTCCCTTTTTATACCAATGCTGGAATTTGTTGGTGCTGATTTTATTTAACCATTCGCCAAAACATCCTTGCTTTACGAAACATTTTTCGTTTTTGCATTCATGACAGGTGATTCTGTTTTTCATGTCGGCGAATTCTAATTGAATAGTACAATTATCCGGATGGTTCGAAGGACTCTTTTGGGAGGATCTCTGGTTTAATTTAAAAATTTGTAATCCGAAAATCCCAATTCCGGAAACGCCCAATTCATCCGGGAAGAAAAAACACCCTCATCCCCTGACTCTATCCAGGAGATCATTCAACAAAATGATCTCTTCCTCACTCAGCGCTGAAAGATGTTTATCCATACGTTCATTCTCCTTCTCTATTTCTTCAAGCAGATCTAACCCTTTTTGAGTAATTTCTACATTCATCTTACGCCGGTCCACATTACTGATATTTCGCTCCACCAGCCTTTTTTTACGCAGGAGTTCAACAATTCTTGAGGCATCGCTCATACGGTCAAGCATTCGTTCCCGAATAAGCTTTACTGTGACGGCCCCGGGATTTCTCCCGCGTAAAATGCGCAGAATATTATATTGCTGAACGGTTAGATTATACTGCTTTAATACATCGGAATGAAACTGAATCATCCACTTACCTGTAAAAATTAGGTTTACAGCAGCTTTATGAAAATTGTTCCTGAATGGCTTGACCTGTTGAATTTCCTTCTCAAGTATCATATTCATATTTTGTTATCCCGCTTAGATATCCGTATTGAGGAAATAATACGTAACGAAAATAAATTTACTTCCACACAGGCACAGGCGTTCCGATAACAAATCCTGACTTTCAGGTACTACGTTTGAGATCGTATAGTCCTGCCCATCTTTTTTACTTTGACAATTTGCAACACTAAATAAAATATCGTTCCCCAGACACTTAATACGATGGAATAGGCCATAAATAAAAGCCATGGTGGTGTTCTGAACCGGGTTGACCAAAGTGTTCTTTGATCAAAAAAATTCTTTTCCGCCTTACGGGCCACACCCCAGGGGACAGTTTTTTCAATAAGCAGATTACCATAATGTTCGTTGTCTTCCACTTTTGCCACCAACACATAATTTCCCTGCAGATCCCCTGCTAAACTGTCCTTATTAAGATCTACTGATGTGGTACCTGAAGAATCGGTGGTATAGGATTCTTTATCACCGGCCGAAAGAATACCAGTTGAACGTACCACACCGATTTTCATTTCCACATCTTTGGCCGGGACCCAATCCTTGTTATCCAAATACTTTACATTCACTTTAATGGTACGGGTTCCATCCGTGGTGGATGTATCGATTTCTATTTTCGCTTTTGTAATCTCCAGGATCGTTGTTTTTTCTTCATCAGGTGGAGTAGCCGCCATAATGGCTATGAATTTATGTTTGGCGCTATTCAACCACTGATCTTTTAAAGTGGTAGGAATCAAAACCTTTGCCGTACCTGTTTCATCAGTGACCGTACTGGAAATGAAGTCTTCCGCCCTGTTGCTATCCAGGTATACCTGCACGGCCCGTTTTGGTAAAGGCTGAAATTTCTTTCCCACTTTCGATCTTGATTGGACCAATAAGTACTGGATGTTGTTATTATTAGCAAAATAACGAAGGTTGACAGATGATTCTGCCGCGGACGAATCCTGTGCATTTATTTTACTGATGGTTGTCCCAAACAAAAACAACACGAGGATAAATAGTTTATGATGATTGCTGGGTTTCATTTTTATCAGTTAATGTTTTATAAATTGATATGATGGGAAACACTCTGGCAAAAAAGGTAATAATCAGTAAGACACCGGCCAGCGAACCCATCGCGATAGCCCACTCTTCCCAGCTTGGAAAATAGTGATGATAACTAGCCGGGACATCCTCCATCGGTAAAAAAGGATGAAGTAATGTGGGGGTCACGATCAGGTAACGTTTAAACCAGGCACCTACTACCACCATGACGCCCGCAATAAACATAGGAAGTGGTTTTCTTCCCTTTTTAAATAACATAATGAAAATGGGAATGATCATGCCTACGAGAATCGCAAACCAAAAAAGCGGTGCATATTCCCCGGCAAATAATTGTGTTAAATGAGCTTCCTCCGGTTTCTTCATTTTAAAGGCAGGAACCAGGTATTCGTTTATATTAAAATAGAGGTATAAAAGAGCCAGTAATACCACTACTCTTCCCATTTTTTCAAAATGCTTTTCGGTAATATATTTTTCTAGGTTATAATATCTGCGGAATATATACATGGCAACTACCACTCCACCTGCTCCCACCAGGAAAGCTCCTGATATAAAGTAGGCGCCAAAATTAGTGCTGTCCCATCCCGGCCGGTAGGTGGTGGCAAACAACCAGGAAGTAACCGTGTGAATGCTAAAAGCAACCGGGATTATTACAATACAAATTATGGTAATGCATCTGTTCCTGATCTTTTCCTGAGCTGTAGTTCCTTTCCAGTATGAAGCCAGCCAACGGTATAATTTTGAAAATGGTTTGCCTAACTTCTCTCTTGCATTGATCAGGATGCTGATATCCGGCAATAACGTAATGTATAATAAAAACAGGCTGAGACAGAAATAGGTGCTAATTACGATCACATCCCAGATAATGGGTGATTGTAAGCGGCCATGGATGAACAGGTTAAGCAGTCGTTCCGGACGCCCCATATCCACAATGATGATCAGGGCGGCAAAGGTGATGGCTGATACCGCTATGATTTCGGATATCCGGGTCAGGGGTGTACGCCACGGAACATTGGCCAGCCGAAAAATGGCAGTGATCAGGGAGCCCACAAGACTAATGGCGACAAAGAAAACAAAATTGGAAATATAAATACCCCATGAAACATAATCCCGCATATTCGTTACTACCAGGCCATATTTTAATTGACGGTAATAGGCGAAAGCGCCGAAAGCACAAAATAGAAGGAGAATTCCGGTCCAGATCATCCCTCTTTTTCCAAACTTTTGAGGAAGAAGGTCACTGGTAATTTGTTCGCTGGTTAATACTGTTGAGTTTTCCACGATCAGTTATTTTTAGTGAGTCATTTTGTCTTCGGGGCTCTCGTTTTCAAGTCCTGATTCAAATGGGAAATTCCTGTTGACAGGTGGCAGGTAATATACCCGGGGTTTGGTACCGAGATCTTCCATTAATCTGTACCCGGCTTTATCTTTAATGAGATCACTAAACCGGAAAGTTTCGGCTCCGTTAGTTACTGAATCTTCATTCATATCACCAAAAAAGTAAACGCCGTTTGGACAGGCAGATACACAGTGTGGCAATTCGCCCTTCCTGGCCATATCCGGGCAGAAATCACATTTACTTACTGTTCCTTTCTTTTGGGGGATACTGGTTTCACAAGAATAATGTTGCTCGGCAACTTCTTTTTCCAGAACAGGTTCCCCCCAATTAAAAACCCTTGTGGAATAAGGACAGGCAGCCATACAAAAACGACACCCGATACAGCGGTCGCTGTCGATCAACACGATTCCATCCTGGCGTTTAAATGTGGCGTCTACCGGGCAAACCTTTACACAGGGTGGTGAATCGCAATGCATACAGGTAGTAGGCTGCCAGTAAGGAGCCGTATGATCTGCATCCTGCATTTCAAGGACTTTGATCCAGTTTTGACCGGGACTTAACTGGTGAGCATGATTGCAGGCTGTTTTACAGGCGCCCACATTCTTACATCGGGAAAGATCAATAACCATGGCGAATTTCTTGCCATTGATCCCTTTCCTTTCTTCGCTATTCGATATGGTAGGCAGGTCCGGTACGGGTTTCAGGAATGCTTTATCCATTTCAATGATCTCTCCATCTACCGATAACAGCTTTACGGTTTCTCCGGAAGCCTTTACATCATCTCCTGCATATTTATCAAATGGGTTTTTTTTGGAAGAACAACCGGCGGCTATACCAGCAAGAATACCCGCCGCCAGGAACTGCCTTCTTGAAGTGCTTTTATTTTCCATACTATTATTTTTGATCAACCCTTCTTATTGATTTGGTTTTTATTGACCCAGGTTTTCAATTGTTCATCACTGATTTTTTTTCTTTTGCCGCAATAAAGTTTGCTGGCATCAACTTCTACCAGTTTTCCATCCTGGGTGAGCATTTTTACGGTTTCTTTTTTTTCACCATCGGGGGAAAATGATGGTTTTTTAGAACCTGCAAATATTTTAAATGCTGTTAGTGAAGTAAAAACAGTGGCGCCCCACAATAAGAATTTTTTTCTTGAGGAAGTTTTGTCTGTTTGTTGCATAATAATAAGTACTGTTTTTTAAAGTGTAAAACTACTCTGGATTTATCCCTGTTTGCTTATTTATCTCACGACGACTTATGATTTTAATCAGCTAAATGAAAGAAAAGGGATTCGCCAATAACAGGGGTAAGGGTCGGCTATCATTGATGCCGGTTTGCACGGATGGACCGGGTTTTTACTGGCCACCCCGGGAACACTACTTTTTTAATGTTCTTATGAAATTTACAAGGCTCCAGATATCATCATTTTCCGGGATTTTCTTTTTAAAACTTGGCATATCATCCCGCCCCTTGGAAATCTTATAAAAAAGAGAGCCATCGGTTTGGGCCTGGGTAGCTGCAAGTGAAAAATCACCGGGCTCGGTTTTTAATTGTGCTGCCTTGGGTCCATTGCCCATCCCGGTTTTACCATGACAGGATTGGCAATGCGTACCCCATAAATCCTTTCCATCTGCAATGGAAGAAGCATCGGCTTTTATGGGGTTAGCTTTGTTTTTGTCCGCATCGGGCACCAGCCAGGGCTTTTTCTGGTCCTGGAGCTTGAATGTAAAACCGGTGCCAATGACGATCATAGCAAGGCATACATATTTTAGGAGACGTTTTGATTTCATGACCTTTTTTTTATTATTATTTTAAGATTGGAAGCTTATTTAATAATGCCAGGGTCTTGTAACAGAAATAAGCCAGGCGCATGTTTTAACATCCATGCAGCCAGGCTTAAAAAGATTGGTCACTTAACTTTTGAGTGTCCGCATATAGTTTACCAGGTTCCAGATATCGTCTGCTTCAGGAATTTTTTTCTTGAAGCTAGGCATATCACCTCTTCCTTCTGAAATTTTGAAGAAAAAGGATCCATCCGGCTCTTTTTGAGTGGCGGGTAGGGTAAAATTACCAGGCTCTGTTTTTAACTGGGCTGCCTTTGTTCCATCACCTTTACCGGACTTACCATGGCAGGACTGGCAATGCGTTCCCCACAATTCCTTGCCGTCTTTGACTGATTCGGCACTCGTTTTAATGGGGTTGACCATTTTCAGATATTTGTCAGGTACGATCCATGGCTTTGGCTGTTGAAGGGAGGCGACTTTAAATCCCGAGCTTAATAAATAAACCGAAATACTGATAGCGACGACGGCTAATTTTGTTTTCATTTTAATTTGTTTTAATCAATTTGAGTTTAGTATTTTCTATCCAGTCAAATATACGCAAAGATTATACCCTGTTAAAAATTCCAAAGCCTTGTTATGTTAAAACCAATCTCAAATTGTCCTTTTCTATAATTATTTTGGTTATACACGTTATTGCTTTGGGGAATAATGCCATGGTAATTTCCGAAAAATACCTGGAAGGCATGTGAACTGGTGACCATCTCCAGACCGAAACTGATGTTTGGGTGAGGATTATTCATAGGATGCTGGGTAAGCGGTTGATCGTAGTTCACCATAAAATTTGTTTTAGGTGTCAGTTTGTACCTCCCCATCACGGCTATGGCAAAATGATCATTTTTCATTTTTTTCTGAATTTTACCATTTTCATCTACGTATCCTTCCACATTATTGAAATGAGAAAGGCTTGGAGCAACCTGTGCGGAAAATTTCTCTGTTATTTTCCGGGCAATGAGTAGCTGGTTAAAATAAGAAAGCCGATCGGTACCGGTTACAAAATTACTCTTGTCCCGGGTGTCTATAACAACATTAGCGAAATAAGAAATGCTGATCGGCCAGCCGCCGGTTTTTCCCTGTTTTACGATGGCGTATTTACCATTTAAATCCCATTGTAGCCTGTCCTTGGTAAATCCCAGACCTAATTGGAAATTATTCCTGATAACATAACAGAATCCGATCCGGATATTGGAAGGCGCATAGATCCCAAACAGGTCTTTATATCCTTTGTTTACAGTACCAAACCTATGCTGGATGTCCATTTCAAAGGTCCCTTTGATGGGTACCATCACACTTTGGTTATCCTGGATCCAGTTGCTTTCAAAGGTGTTTTTAATGGGTTTCTTTTTGGCAACAGGAGCCGGCTGTGTACTATCAGCGGCAACATCCTGGGCAACTACATTCATACTGAATAGTATAAATAAGCAAAAGCCTGAAAAACGCATTACATATTGAAAATATTTATTTAGCTTTCTCATAAATTTTATTTTTAATTATCCTTTGCTCCTTGTTTGATCCATGCCAATACATATTGGTTGATATTAGATGGATTGTTAGCAGCGCCAATAGGCATGGCGGCAGCTTTTTTACCGGTTAACCATAGGTAGATATCGCTATTTTCCGGGTTTCCCAGGTCTACATAATTTCCGTTAATGAGTGAATTGTATGCTTTGTCAGCTGACAGATCAGGTTTAAGCCCACCCGTATTATGACAGCCACTCAGACTGCAATTTTTGCTAAACAGGGGAATGATATCAGAAGCCAGGCTAACCGGTGTAGTTATTTCCTGTTCGGTATTTAGGGTAAGGGTTGTTACTTTATAACAGCTGACCAGGAAAACCATACAGGAGGTAACCAGTAATAATAATATTATTGCTAGAATTTTCTTTGGCATGATCTTTTTTTTAAAAAGTAAAAGAACAGCGTGGGGCTATTTTTCAAACTTCAATAACAAATTGGGTTTAATTCCGTGTTGATTGTTTGATTTATTCCAAATAGCGATACCAAATGGCTGATCCTGTAAGCTTGAAAAGTCCACATCCTGTTTCAATACATCGGATGTTTTTAATAAACGTTTGTATTCCACTACCCAGCCGGAACCTGTATAGACGGCAGCACATGTAATATCGGCACGCTCATTTATTAAAGGAGAAGCTATATAACTTGGGATACATTTTGCTCCATCGCCACCATAGGCACCTGGAATCTGCAAATAATCCGAACCTATCGAAGGTTCAATCGTACCACCATTATAGGTTAATGAACCTGTTGAACTAACACCCGTTATTTTTCTGGCGTTTCCACCAGCCAGGGTATCACTTGCTTTAATATAGTAATAATTCGTAGCGCCAGGTATGAACCACATGGGCACTGTTACACTCGCGCCTGTACCATCCAATTTCAGGGTTTGCCTGTTGTTGGAAGAACCTTGAACAGGTGTCGTAGTATAGGTAGGTGCATACGGCCAGGTTGCGGAAGCACCGGATACCGTTATACCATCCACATGGCGACCATTACCGGAACCGCCTGTTAAATTGGTTACACCAGGGCCCCCTGCCCAATCCTGGTAATTATCGTCCATCTGGTTATTAACAAGATCCTTGCTTAAATGCGCCCACCACATGTCAATTTTTTCATTGGCGCCATTGGTATAGTGGTTACCACTGTTAGCATTGGATTTCAATACGGCGGGGGTAACAGAATAATCTAAATAAGGGGTAAATACATGGCAACTGGCATAGCAGGTCTGCGTAATGAATTTCGGGGTGGAATTATCAATATTCCATAACATGGCCAGTTTATCTTCTCCAAAGCCATCCCTGAGCAACACGCCATTCGCATCAAAGCTTTTGCTGGTGGGTTCCTGTGCCCATCCGGTTTTACCCGCTGTATTGGCAGCAGGATTGAAATACCAGGTGGCAGTGGCTACACTTTTTTCCGCGTCGGCCCATTCTGCTAAAAAGTAGATACTGGTGCCATCATACATGGAACGGAGAGTAGCTGGATAGGTTTCCCCTATGTAACCTGCAAAAAGGCCATTGCCCGGGTCGGGAACCTGGGGCACCACATTTATCTTGGCCGCATTGTCCCACATGGGATCGATAATGCCATCAATCGTTGGCCCGGTAGTTATTTTTTTGGAGATCAACGTACTGCTGTTTGTAGTAGTTGTTACACCAAGTACCTGGTCATTTTTTGTACAACTTACAACATAACCCAAACCTAATACGATCGATGTAAATACCCAGGCATATTTGTTTTTTAGCAGATTCATAAAAAAAATATTTAGTTATAAATAAATTAGGACGCAAGCTATTAAAGGGCAAATGACAGATCCATGACTTTTGTCAAAAATAGTATTGAGATATGTCATGAATAAGATGAGATATATCATGAATAATTGCAAATATCTGATTACGAAAGCTTTCGTTAAAGGTTTAATTTGATAATTTTCATCAGACGCACGATCCGGGTAAAAGTCAAGAGGGTAAAGGTAGGCAAGATGGCCTCCCCGGTGTTACATTATTCCGGGGATTTATTATACTATTCACATATTGCATACTATTATTCCTCCCCATAGAATAATTATATTTTCTGCAAATTTGGGAATTTTTTTATCTCCTGAAATGGGGGATCGCCAATAAGGGAATTATTTAGAAAAGTAAAACCCAAGAGCAGTGTCTATATTCATCATGTCGGCCAGTTCAGGTTCTTTTTTACCATCAAATAAAAATAGTCCACACATATCACCCTTATTATTGAGGTCAATGCAGGTTTTCTTTTTATCAGTCTTGATAAAAAGAAGATATCGGTTTGCCGAAGTTTCAATGATATGGATCTGGGGCCAGTATTTTTTAAGCACGATCCGGGCATTACGCATCAGATAAAAGCAAGTATGTACATCGGTTTCATAATTATTTTTGGGGGTAATCTCTTTTATTTTTTGCAGTTGCAGGCTATCAGGATTATAAAAAACAGCAGTGGGGGAGCTGATCTTAAGTGTATCTGAAAAGCTGCTGGGTGGTTTTTTTATTATGATTTTATTTTCATTAGGGTGGGGCGAGGGACTTGTTTGCCGTGGAGAATCTGAACAGGAAATGTTTATTAGTAATGATATAAAGAAAGTAAAAAAACACGATCTGGTTTTAATAAAATATCCGATTTTCATATAAAGCGGCAATAATAATTTGATTGATAAAATTAATTGTTTTCCGGGTTTTCATCCTCGTGAAATTTATCAAACCAGGATGAAAGATCTGTATAGAAATAAAAAACCCCGGTTATTTTTTACCGAGGCTTTTTAAATGATAAGATTAGTTCATCTGCTATCAAACCATATTAATAATTCCATAACCTGGTAATATTAAATCCAATCAGGAATTTACCACCTTTCACTTTTGTACCTGTTACATCGGTATAACCAAACGGGCTGTTTTGATTGTAGAGATTATTACGTTGCGGGCTCAGCATGGAATAGTTGGTCATAAAGAACTGGAAGGAGTGGCTGCTGGTATTAAACTCTACCCCAAAGGATAAGTTAGGATTAGGATTATTCGTCGCATGCTTTGTAATAGGCTGATCATAATTGACCAGGATGGAAGTCACTTTGGTCAATTTATACCTGCCCGACAGGGCAATAGCAATATGATCAAATTTCATATCCTTGAATATTTCCTTTCCTGTACTGTCATTCTTTGTATAATAACCATCTACTGAATTCTGGTGGGAGACGCTGGGCGCTACCTGTACTGATAATTTATCATTGATCTTCCGGGCAATGATCAGTTGGTTGAAGAATAACAGGCGTTGTGATTGATATTTAAAAATACTATTATCCGGATCTTTCCTCAGGTCGTAGGCCATATTGCCATAATACGTTACACTGACGGGGTATTTGCCTTTTGTCTGCGAGATGATCGAGTATTTGGCATTGCCATCCCACAACTTATGATCTTTGGTAAGACCCATACCTACAAAAAGTTTATTGATGGGAGCATAATTCAGCGCGAGCCGTATATTAGATGGAGCAAAAAACCCCCATACATCATCGAAACCATGATT
Source organism: Chitinophagaceae bacterium (assembly GCA_017882265.1). Taxonomy (GTDB): domain Bacteria; phylum Bacteroidota; class Bacteroidia; order Chitinophagales; family Chitinophagaceae; genus JADGPW01. The sequence goes on from JADGPW010000109.1 coordinate 17,441, forward strand.
AACGGTACCAAACCTATGCATAATATCCAATTCCAGGGTTCCTTTTACTGGCACCATCACAGTTTGGTTATCAATGATCCAGACACTCTGAAAAGTATTTTTTACCGGTTTGGTTTTTGCCGGTGCTGTTACTTCAGTTACACCTGTGCTGTCCTGCGCTTGAAGGGTACCCTGAAGTAAAAACAGGCTACTGACCATGCATACAGAGAAAGTTAACAGGCGGTTTTGTATGTTTATTTTTAGTTTCATTGTATTGTTTTTTAGATCACTTAATTATTCAGTGCGCCGGTCCTGATCCAGTCATAAACTTTCTGCCGGTCTGCAGCAGAAGGGATATAATCTTTCATTTCCCCGTTGATCTTTTGATACAGAATGCTTTCCTTGGGGATAATGGTATTGACAAAACCTCCGTTCACGATCTGATTGTAGGAAACATCGACAGTCATATAAGGTTGATGGGCACCCGAAACATGGCAACCGACCTTTGCACAACTTGAATTGAACAGGGGTTTAAGGTCCGTATTATAGCTAACGGCCTGGGGCGGGCCATCAGGATCGAAGGCGGCATCCGGCAGAATGATGTCTTTATAACAACCGCTTAGGACAAAACCTATGGCGGTTATCAAACCTGTATATATTAATAGTTTTTTCATGATGTTTTATTTGTAGCTATTACTTGTTATTGAAATTCATGTTGCATTCAATATCAACTTTATCTCCGATGCTGGTGCTGGTAATACTAAAATCCGTTTTGACTAACTGGAATGTCAATTGCAAACCAAATACATCGTAAGGAGCTGCACCTGCTATTGTGGCTCTTTTGACATATTTTAATCTTCCCACAAGGGCCTTGGTAATCGCGGTAGCCGTTGTACCATGCCAACACAGATTCAGGTTAACGATATAATCGCCGGTGGTTGGATCAAAGGTTACTTTTGTGGTTTGGATCTTGGCAATGTTCGTCAGGGTCAGGTTTTGTACACCAGTTACAATAGCTGTAGTCCCAAGGGTAGTGATATTACAACCCGCATCTCTTCCAGGTTCCCCTGTATTGGAAGTATTAATCTGGACATAACCATTAAAGTAGGTTTTACTGTCATCTCCTTCATAGAAAGCCCAGGAAGTATCTTTCAGCGGCTGCCCGGTGGTATTATAATTAATCATTTCGGCATCTACTACATTGTGCATGCCAAACTGGTTAAAACGACCGGTTAGTAATCCGGCTGCACCGATATAGGCGCCTGACCATAATACACCAGAGTGTACCTTATCAAGTTTCCATTCTGAGGTATTTCCGGCGGTCATATTTCCCGGAAGGAATACTCCTGTCCCAGGAGTGTACTTTGTGCCTGTTGTTACGGCTGGCGGGGGAATTTGATTGTCATGTGTACAACCGATAATATAACCATAGCCACTGAAAACAACCAGCAGGATGAGTAGCATTTTATTACTGAGTAGTTTCATAAAACGTATTTTAAAATGAATAATTAGTTTTTAAAATAGAAACGTAAAGCTATACACCGAAACCAAGTGCTTTTAATGACTAAAATCAAAATGCTGAGTGATATATATCACAAAATCATCAAATAAAGCGGAGGCGCCGCTTTATTTGATTTAGGAATAATATAAAAGCAGGTAACGTTCTTTGTAATTGCAGGAGCTGAAATGTAGTAATTGCAGTTTAAAGAAGGGACTAATGGCAGGATTAAGAGCTTACCTGTTTTTTTGCCGGGAAAACAGGTAAGAAAATAATACAATAAGGATAAAAACCCCCCCGTTTAATAGAAGACTATCGGAATAAATTTTCATATCATTTCTCACTACATTTTTATCATGTGATGATTGAAAAGATTGTAAGAACAGGTCTCTTAATAAAAAGAAGAAAAAGACAAGACTATGGATCAAGCTTAATACGGGCTTTTTACCAAGTGCGGGTATCCAGAAAAGAAGGGAAAGAAGTCCCCAGGTAATTAACCAGGGCTGCTGCATCGAGTGGTTTATATTTTCAATGGTGTAATCAGGATATAATTTTTTTAATTGTAACCCCAGGAATAAAGTACCTACCATGGCATAGGAGAGAGGCAAAAGCGAAACAAGCCTGTTTTTAAAACTTCTTTTTTCCTGCTTATTTTTTCCGATAGCAATAATGACAGCATATAGTAAAGGATAACCGGAAAAAAAGGCCATTAGTTCAAGCTGCTCCAGGTAGGTAAAAAAACTATTATCCATATTGATTATTATTGGCAGAAGACAAATATGGCCACGCTAAATTACATACCATTAACAGTGATAATCCGCAATGGCTGATTTTTTTTAAAATTACAGGTAAAAGAACGCTAAAATATAAAATAATTAAGTGGAGATAGAAACAAGAATTATTCTTGATTTTATTTATGAAGATTTAAATTAATTGAAAGAAATAATATGTTGAAGGACTCTCCCTAACATTTTGTAGTGATGATCAGTTGAAGTACACTAACTACGACATATGCGAAGGCGGTGTAAGGAAATATCAAAAAGTAAGCCTGAAACTTCCAAATATGCCAAATGTTTTATCTCCTATTTTTTTGAGGGTAGCCGGGGAGACCCGCCAAACAAAATCCAGCCGGAACACATGAAAAATATTGTCAATGCCGGTACCTAATTCGAGATAAGTTTTTCCGTCCAATGTCTGGAAAGAATTGCCTTGTTTGAAATTCAGGGCTTTGTTCGCAGGCGAAAGACCCCCCCACAGAGCTTTGGCGGTCCATAGCTGCCGAAACCGCAATTTAGGGAGAAGCCGAAAAATCCCATTGCCGAAATTGTGTTCTATATTAATACCCACATATTGATCATGTATAAATTCCCAGCGGTTCATCATATTGAATGCATAGGTATTATAGTAATATAGTTCATTGCCCGGGGCGATATCTAACAGGGTATACGGTAAAGTGCCAAAGGTCTTACCACCAAAAACGAAATAGGATATACTACCGAAGGGGGGTATTTTGAAGTAGTCGGATATGGTAGCGGAAATTTTTGTGTATTTGTAACTGCTTTTAAATATACCCGGAAAGCCGTGACTGATTGTGATTTCCCCGATAGGATAATCACTGCCCAGGCTACTACGGTAAAAATTAGTTTCCAGGAATTTTTCAAGGTAAGCAAAGCGGATTTTGAGCGACACCTCAAAACTGGTGAGTGGATCGCCGCTTCCCAATACTTTAAAAGAGTCAATAGGAGGTAAATTACGGAGAGGTATAGTTGAAGTATGCGTTATGGTTAGCTGGTTCGACATCCAGGGGGTCATTTCCCTGAAGAATTCAAAACGTTTTTCATTTACCTTGATGTTTTTTATAGGGATATTGTGTTTTCTTACGGCCAAAGCAAATACGTTATCCTCTGTCACTTCGCCATAATAATTCTGTCCGAAATCAAGATCATTTGTAAAAGAACCATACAGGTAGGTTCGCGGATTTTTTTTAGGCAGGTAAAAAGCTTCCGCCATGCCTTTCCATTTTTTATCACCAAATCCATAAGCCAGGTAACCATGGAGCCGGACTTTTTTATTAAAATATTTATTGGTACCGAGATCAAACCGAAGCCTGAACCCTTCCCAGCCATTTGAGGTGACCCAGTTCATCCAGGGACCTATCTCCAGGTTACCCTCATCACGATAACCGGTACCGATGAAAGTCATTGTTTTTGTAAAATTCTGAAATACTCGTGCGGTGGAAAGCGTATCAATCATTTTAATGATCCCGGTTTCTGATTTACTAAGTGGCTCATGTCGTGCCATGGTCCAGAATGCCTTGTCCTTTTTGCTGGCTCCCGGGAGCGTAATTACCTCTTCGAGTATTTTGTTTTTGCTAAGTTCATTTTCTACGGAAGTATCATTTACGACCACATTCCTATAGGTAGTGGTTTTTCGTCCGATCAAGCCAGGCTTGCTTTTCCCTGCAGGAGAGACATCGGCTACAAATTTGTCTTTTGCCAAAAACCAGGTACTATCGTTGATCATTTTATATTCCTGGATCAGGCTCAGGTTTTCCAGGAAGTTAACATTGGCTTCTTTTCCCAGGCGCAGGTTCATTTTTTGGATAGCAAAACTGCCCACGTGCACCCAGCAATCTCCTTCAAAGGTATTACTGCCCTGGTGCTTTGGTGTAAAAACAAGATGGAAAAATCTTTTATTATTAATCACCTGTGTATCCACCACCCGGTAATTATAGTATATATCACCGTTATCGCTGATAGGACTGACAAACTCTTTATCAAAAACGACAATAAAATTGTTGTACACATTCACTACCTGGTCCATCCCTCCCAACAACTTTATCACACTTTCATTTTTCACCCCATTGGTATTCGCAGCCTTTATGATCTCCCGGCGTCGTTTGGGGCTTTTCTGGTAATAATAATCCGACAGGGTTTCGCTTAAGTAAGTTGGCAGGTATTTCAATCCTTCCGCCGTATCAATATTCTGGTTGATCAGTTCAGTTACCGGTCGTAACGGTTTGAAGTTTCCGAATTTTTCAAAATTGATATGCTTCAGGTCCAGTTCAAGTTTATTATACAGTTCATAGGAAAAATTGGTGAAACGATACCGGTCATTTTCCGGTTTATGTTGAACGATTTTGCGCCACACCAGTAATCCCTTATTTACTCTCACTTTAACCTGGGCACTATCATTGAAAGTGCCTCTTTCCATATTGATATTAACAAATATGGAATCCTTCTTTTTGTTAATGATATACTGGAAGGGCTGGTACCCTACACAGGTAACTTCCAGTGTATCGGAAGGCCATCGGCTCAGCGTAAAGGAAAAATTGCCTGCGGAGTCACTCAGCTTGCCAATGGAGGTATTTTTGAAATTGATGGAGGCAAAAGGGATCATTTCTTCACTGTGCGAATCCTGTATGGTTCCATTGATGATTTTCCTTTGTGCCATCAGGGGCCCTGTTGATCCCAAAAAGATCATGAAAAGAAGCAGGGGCTTATATAATTTAGGTATGTGCATTGCCTATAAAAATACGACCTGGGACTGAATTTCAGACGCCCGGATTGATATTTTAAGCCCCCGTTTTGACAAAATATATTTGGAAAAGTGAAAAAGGAGTATGTGCTTTGTACTACAAAGTGCTTTTTATGGAAGATAACAACCAATCAGGTGATACGCTGCAGGAAATAAAAGATATTCGCCGTATCATGGAACGGTCAAGCCGTTTTATTTCTTTAAGCGGTTTAAGTGGCATTTCTGCCGGTGCCTGTGCATTGATAGGGGCCTTTATCGGACGGTATATACTGAAAAATTATTATGGTACTTACAACAGCCACGGTTTTTTTTCAGGTGATGATTTCAGCAGGTTAAAAATAAAACTGACAGGGCTGGCGCTGGTGGTATTTGCTGCGGCATTTATTTCATCTTTTTACTTCACCTGGCAAAAGGCGAAAAAACAAGGTCTGCCGGTTTGGGACTATACTTCAAAAAGATTATTCTGGAATATGCTTATTCCTTTACTGGCAGGGGCTGGTTTTATTCTCGCCATGTTACAATATGACGAATGGCGGTTTGTAGCGCCGGCCTGTCTTATTTTTTATGGATTGGCGCTGGTAAATGCAAGCAAGTACACCCTGACAGATATACGTTACCTGGGGTATTGTGAGATAGCGCTGGGATTAATAAATATGTTGTTCATTGGTTACGGACTGTATTTCTGGGCAACAGGCTTTGGCGTATTGCACATTTTTTATGGCGCAATCATGTGGTTTAAATATGAGAAAAAATAGTTTTATAAGAAAGTAAATAGCTCTGCTTCAGGAGCTGAAATTTATGAAAAACCCAATCAATGGTTTAAATAAAATTTTTGAAAGCCGCATACGCCTCGGGGTGATGAGCATCCTGGTTGTGAATGAGGAGATCAGTTTTAATGACCTGAAACAGATGCTGGAGGTCACAGATGGAAACCTGGCGACTCACTTGGTGAACCTGGAAGAGAACGGGTTTATCAAAGTACATAAAGGATTTATCGGTCGTAAAACGAATACCACCTATTCCCTGACCAAGCCCGGTGAAAAAGCATTTACGGATCATATAGTCGCGCTGGAAAATATGATCAAAGGAATAAAATAAAACTGTTATGAAAAAAATAATACGCAAGACAAGGTCCGCCATATTGGTTTTCCTTACTCATAAAATGGCCTTGCCCTCATTGAAGATCATTCGCCAGCCCAATCATTTTACATATACGCAGCACCAGTTAATGGAATTTCCGGAAGGGAGCCTGGGACATGACCTTGGCCTGTTTCTGGATAAAAGAAACCTGGCCTTGTTAAAACATTATGCCCGTCATGACCTGAAACATGTGTTGCTAAACTATGATACTACTGACAAAGGTGAGGCCTGTCTGCAGAGTTTTATGCTGGGCAATGGAAGGGTATCCTTCCCTGTGATCGCAACAGTACTATACGGGTTTCTGACCATGCCGGAATACTGGAAACAAATGTGGGAATCATTTCGAAAGGGTAAAAAAAGTACTTCATTCCATCATTGGAAATGGAACGAGTTACTGGGGGAAAAAACAATTCTGCTCAGGAACAAGATATTTTATAACAGGTAAACTTTATTAGGAGGCAGCAAGACTCCGTTACACGAGGCTAAATATTAGCATTTTTTAATTGGTAGTAAATACCGGGTTATGAAGAGATCCTATTTTTTATCATACGCATTGATGGCGATGTTGGTTACGATCCTGGCTGGCCTTATATATGTCAGTGTTCAACAATCCCATCGTTCAGCAGCGAATGATCCGCAACTACAAATGGCAGGGGATATCAGGGAACGGCTGGACCATCATCAATCCATTGATCCACTTATGGCAATGGATTCGATCGACCTGGCGAAAAGCTTGGCTACCTTTACCGTATTATATGATGCTTCGGGTGAACCCATACGCTCAAATGGTGTATTGGATGGGCAATTACCCCGGTTACCCAAAGGAGTTTTTGAATTTACAAGGAAAAAGGAGGAAGATGTATTAACCTGGCAACCGCGCCTGGGCATACGAATGGCCCTGGTGGTGGAATACGTTCAATCGCCCGGATCAGGTATCGCATTTGTTGCTGTTGGGCGCTCCTTAAAAGAGGTAGAAAAAAGAGTGGGAAACCTGACCACGATGGTGTTGGCCGGATGGCTGGCCTGCCTGGGACTTATTCTTTTACACGGCATGATCATGGGGTTTCAAAAAAACAATAGAAAAATATAAAAGGAAATATGAAGAAGGATAAAACATTTTCGGTGAAAGCAAGGGGCAGAAGCATCCGGTATGCTGTAAATGGAATTGTACTGTTTTTTAAAAGTGAACACAATGCGATCATTCATCTTTTGATTACTGCCGTCGTTATCTTATTATCACTTGTATTGCATGTGTCAGCATTTGAAACAATTGCTTTGGTCATGGCCATAGGGTTTGTATGGGTAGCTGAATTATTTAATACGGCGATTGAAAAAACGCTTGATTTCGTTTCTATGGAAAAGAGCCCTCCAATCAAATTCATCAAGGACCTGTCTGCTGCGGCGGTCTTAGTAGCAGTTTTGATCGCTGTCGTGGTCGGGTGTATTGTTTTTATTCCCCGACTTTGGTGAAATAAGCCAATTGAGTCATTCATGCCTTAAAATAAGAGAGTCCTCCGCTCTGGAGGACTCTCTTTATCAGCGAAATCCTTTTTTAATCTATTAATCCGTGATTAAAAATCAAGCCCCATCGCGAAATACCACATTGGCTTTCCCCTGAATAAACCGTTCATTTCCCAGGCAGCGTCTACGCGCAGGAAATAACCCAGCAGGGTACTTCTGGCTCCAAATCCATAGCCACCGGCAAATGGACCGATTCCACCCGCTCTCACTTTTACCAGTAGTGGCGCAGCTCCATAAACAACACTGGGTCGTTCAATTTTATTATAGGCGCCGTTCCATGCCGTGCCAAGATCTACAAACTGCACCACCTGGAAATTACGCAGGAAGGCATTGTTGATTGGTTTATTAAAGAACGAGGAGAAAACAGGAGCCCTTACCTCGCTGTTAATGACCGCGGCATTATTACCATTGGCGACATTTTGTTTGAAACCCCTCATATTCACAGCCAGGGTTTGAAATGAATAGGCTACATCCGGGGCGGGTTTGTTCTGGTCATTGAATTTCGGGAATAGCCAGTTATCAACGCCGCCTAAATAGTAAATGAATTTTTGATTACCCCAGGACATATCACCGGCGGCTCGTACAGCCCAAATGATATTCCGGTAAATAGGCAGGTAATGCCGGGCATCAAAACCAAAATTAAAAGTAGTAGGATGATTGCCTTCTCCATTGCTTGAACTGACCCTGGCATTCAGGTCCATATAGGCTTTCCAACGTAACCCATTCCAGATATTCATAGCGGGAGTGATCACATCATCATGGACATATTCAACGTGCAGCAACCCGTAGGTTTGCCGGTTGTCTTTTCCTCTCAGTGATGCATCGGGGAACTGGTCATTGGCCAGTTTTACATATTTATCACTGCGGTAAGCCACGTTGAAGCGGAGGCTTTTTATTTTACTGAATGGATAAGTTAACGTGAGCTGGTAAAGGTTAGAATACTCTTTGACGTTAAACTGCGCCGTGTCCGCATACAGTGGTGGATTTTTAACGGCATTGCGATAATAAGTAAACCCGTAATCAATTCTTTTCTTCAGGTATTGGGTACTCATTATATATTCATTATTGCTAAGATTAGGGCTGATACGAAATCCCCCGGCGAACTTCCAATCTTCAAACAGGTCGGAAGTGCCTACCCGGATAATACCATTAAATGGATCATCATTGCTTAGGTTGATAGGTCCTTTGCCGCCCTGGTAGGGTTGAAAACGGGTCACCAATACATTATTATTAAAACCACTCACGAGGTAGTCATTAAAGAATTTAGGAGGCCGGTATTCATATACCTTGGCTTTTTTAAGAATGGGCTCTTTAGTGATCACCTGGCTCTCCACTACTTTACCTACCTTACTGCTGTCGGTCTTTTCGTTGCTGAATTCATTGGTGAAAAAATCATTCTGTTTTTTGGTCGAATCTGTTTTAGGCTGGAAGGCAGATTCTTTCCGGACCGCTTTCTTGTCTTCCTCGATCAGCTTTCTCATATATTCGGTAGGCCTTGCCGTTACATTACGGCGTCTCAGCGTGTTCTCATCCACTTTCAGGCGGTACAATAATTTTACGGTACCCAGTTTCACCACCTCACTCACCTGCTGGTTATCGCCGGCTGTTCTTGTTTCCAACATGCTGCTCTGGTAATTGGTCAGCGGGAACACATAGGAGGAATCATTGGTGATAGAAACATACCCGATGGAATCCGCTGCCGTTTTATTCCACTCTTTTAATAAACTATCTACATCTTTTTTCGGCGGGTTGCGCAGCATTTCATCGCCAATGAATATCAGGGTATCCAATCCGGCCCTTTCTGTTTTGAAAAATCCAGCATAACGATTATTGATTCCGTTTTCATCACTAATAAAGGTAAAATGGGATGTATTGTATTGAGAAGGGAACCGGGCATTACCCCATTTTAGGTCCGTTAGTTTGGAGATCTGTTTACTGTCTGATTTATTCCAGTTATCGATCAGGTAAATATTATAATGTTTACCCGGTAATGAATCCTCGCTACTGGCCGCCATAGCCGATGGGCGGTTGCTGGAAAAGAGAATACCGGTCTTATTGGGAAAAGCGACGAAAGAAGGATCCAGGTCATCATATACATCATTCGTGATCTGCTCAACGGTTTGCTTATCAATTTTATAAACGAAGATATCAGTCTGCCCGCTTCGTACCGCACTCATCACAAGGGTATTATTATCCAGCATATACTTCATATCCTGCACCTGGTCAAACCTGGTGATCTCCTGTTGCCATAATTTGGTACGGTTGATCAGGTCATAAACAAAGAATTTTGTTTTCCCTTTTTCATAATACAAAACAGCCAGGCGGGTTCCTTTGCCATCCCAGGCCAGGATAGGATAATTGGGATGTTCTGTTTCGTCCCGGGAACGAACACCCAATTTCAGCAGTACATTTTTGGTAACAAAATTTTCCATCAACACCACCTGGTAACGTCCCTGTTTGAATTCGACTACCGCATAAGTAAAACTCTTGGGTACGGGACTGGCATTAAACCGGATAAAATCTTTCTTTTCTATCACTTCGCTTACCGATAACTGTCCCTTGGGTGTATTACGTCGGCCCCGGATATCCTTAAAGTAGGCCTGCGGTACATCGATCATAAAATCCTCGAGCAGTTTTTTGAATTTCTTTTTGGCAATTTTTTCCGAAGCATTATTCAGGTTCCTGTAAATGCGGGCCAGGTATAAAAAATAAGTGATCTTGCTTTTACCATATTTATCGGCAACATATTTCCAGAAAGAATGACCGGCCAGCAGGGGTTTTTCAAATGCGAATTGATAAAAATTATTATAGCTGCCGGCCAGCATAGCGGAACGCAGGTCATCATCGAGGGTAGGGCTCCAGTTTTCAGCCGCATATTCCACGTAACCGTCAGTCAGCCATTTGGGCAGGTCCAGGAGTGCCTGGTTGGCGGCAAACTCACCAAGATCATCCCCGAAAAGCACATTATCCACCAGGATCCTCGCGATACCCTGGCGTACCTGCCGGCGAAGGTTATCATGGTTGCCATCAAAATAAACGATCATTTTATTGTTCACCAGTTTGGTAACGCCACCGGTGTTCTGCCAGTCAATACCCAGCCCGATATTGGACTGCTGCATTTGATCGTAATTATTATAAATAACCAGGTTGATCCGGCGCTGCAGACCATATTCCACAAATTCTTCAATGCCCGGAAGTTCCAATTCTGCGATCTGTGCTACATATTTACCTAGTCCCAGGCCATCCTGGCTGAAATAACTATTGAAGTTCTCGGTCTGGTAATATTTCCATTTGAATTTCTGGTATTGGATACGGTTCTTACCAAATTCAACCGTGTTTACTTGAGCTGCGCTTTCCAGGCAGAGAAAAACGGAAAGGCAGGCGACCAGGCTTGATACTTTCTTCATAAACTCTTTGCTGTTTCGTAACTTATTAATCGGTCTTTTTGGTGATTTGGCAGCCAGATTAAGTTTTTAATGGTATTGTCTCACGTGTCGCCATTTTGTACTGCCGTTTCCTGCCATCAGGCAGATGCTCTTCAGCAGTAATAATTGAAACTATCTTTGCAACCGGAAACCATCCCAATTTTAAAAGTACGAAAAAACCATCCATGTTAACTGTTAAGACATTCACTTTTAGTCCCGTTCAGGAGAATACCTATGTTTTGTATAACGAAAAAGGGCATTGCTGCATTATAGACCCGGGTTGTTATTTTCAGGAGGAAAGGGACGAATTAAGAACGGGCATTAAAAAGACAGGGCTGACGCCGGTTTTGCTGCTTAACACACATTGCCACCTTGACCATGTTTTTGGCAACAAATTCGTTCACGATACCTGGGGTCTGCCCCTGCACCTGCACGAGAAGGAAAAGCCGGTGCTCGATTTTGCTCCTCAATCAGGCAAATTATACCAGTTGCCTTTTGACAACTATGAAGGCCCCCTGGTTTACCTGAAAGAAGGCAATTCCATCAAAATAGATGGAGATGAACTGGAAATCCGTTGGGTACCCGGTCATTCTCCGGGAAGTATTGCCTTTTATCATGAAGTCGGCGGATTCATCATCGGCGGGGATGTCTTATTTAATGGCAGTATTGGCAGGACCGATCTGCCGGGTGGCAATTTTGATGTGTTGGTAAACAGTATCCAGACCCAGTTCTTCACCCTGCCCGATGAGACTAAGGTCTATTCCGGGCATGGGCCGGTGACGACGATTGGGTTTGAGAAGATGAATAATCCTTTTGTGAAGCTATATTAAAAACGTAATCTTTATATTTTGTGAGTGAAAACCGATTTCAAAAAATAGTATTGTCTATTATTTTAGTAGTTGGAGCATTCATTGCCACTTATTTCGTTACTAAAATTCACCGTGCAATAGGAGGTTTTAGATTCAATAGAACCGATCTGACAGAATATGAGAAGAAGCTACTGAAAAAATATACTTTAAAGGCGAGATTAGTTGCATTGTTTACGTTCATTTTAATAGTCATCCTAAGCCTCTTTGTTTTTAAAAAATAATTGTTATTTCATACCTGGAAATATTTTATCTCAAGAATCTCCCAATCACCGGCAATCGCTGAAACTCCTTTCTTTCTATATTCAACACAAAAATAATGAACGCGAGAAGCAGGAAACTGGCAAAACCTCGGTTGACCCAAACATTCAGTCCCAATTTGGCGAATAACAGGTGAATGAAATACAGCAGCACTACAATAACTATATAAGTGGACAATTTTTTCCAGGCATAAGGTACCCGATAGGCTTTCTGTCCCCAGACAAATGAAACCACCATCATCGTTCCATAACAGACAAAAGTGGCCCAGGCACAGGCCAAATAGCCATACCTGGGAATAAAGAGATAATTGATAACAAGGGTTAATGCGGCGCCGATCAATGTGATCCATGCTCCGGCCTTTGTTTTATTAGTGAGTTTGTACCAGATAGATAGGTTATAATAGATCCCGAGAAACATATTGGCGAGCAGCAAAATGGGAACTACTTTCAATCCCACCCACATCTTAGGGTTCTGGATAAAATGTTTCCATATATCAAGATACAATGCCACGAAGAGGAACATAACACAAATGGTGATGACAAAGAATTTCATCACCCTTGCATAAATCCGTTGCGGGTTTTCTCCCTGGGCTTGTTTGAAAAAGAAAGGCTCGGCGCCCATCCGAAAGGCCTGTATGAACAGGGTGATAAGGATGGAAAGTTTATAACAGGCGCCATAAGTACCCACCTGGAATTTTACCTCGGATTGTGAAGGCGCGATCGACCACCAGGCCAGCATGATCCGGTCAAATGTTTCATTGATGATACCTCCAAAGCCGGCAATGATCAGGGGCATGGAATAGATCATGATCTGTTTCCATAACTGTCCATTGAATTTCCATTTGAAAGAAAAGAATTCTTTGCGTAGTAAAATAAAGGTGATGACCGATTGAACCAGGTTGGCAATAAAGACATATCCCACCCCAATGTTCTTATCATAGAAATATAATAAAAAGCTATGGGGATGTTTTTCAGCGATGGAAGGACAAACCGATAAAAAGAAAAAAGTTACCGCAATATTTACCAGGATACCTGCTATTCTGATAGCGGCAAACTTCCTGGGTCTTCCCTCATAGCGGAGTCTTGCAAAGGCCAGGGCTGCCAGGCTATCGAAAGCAATAATGAATGCGCTCCAGGTAATATATTCCGGGTGCTCATCGATCCTTAAAATTCCGGCAAAAGTAGTTTTGAAGAGGATCATCAGCGAGGTCAGCGAAATAGTGGTGATGATCAGGGAAACCGTGGCGGTATTATATACTTCTTCCTCATGTTCTTTTTTCTGAACATAACGGAAATAAGCCGTTTCCAACCCGTACGTGAAAATGACATTCAGGAATGGAATGGCTGAATAGATGATGGTCATATCGCCATAAGCCGCCCCGGATAATTTCAACGTGAGATAAGGTGTGAGCAGATAATTGAGAAAACGCGCCGCAATGGAGCTTGCTCCATACCATATTGTTTGCCCGGCCAGTTTTTTTATTCCACTCAAAGGATTGGAAATTTAGTGCCTTGCCACCCAAAGCTTTCACCTGGTGTTAGCCCGGAAAAATGCAACTGCGAAGGCAGGACAAAAGTAATTGTTGAACCGGCAAAAAACGAATCTGAATCTTTAAGCGCCTTTATTTAAGACAATTACAACGGTTTTAATAGCGGGGCAGAGGTCCATCATCAGGCAAGGGATTCAAATCGTCGTCCTGTTCATAGGATTAAACTGAAACATTACCATTTTGCACCTTACTGTATCTTTACGCTCAAATCATTTGTATATGAAAAAGATCTTTTTACCTGTTTTATTCACGATGGGTTTTTCAGCTTATTCAGCCGCGCAGGCCTATGAAGGCACTATCGAATACGATAAGAAAAAGCAACAGGCCATCATGATCGATTATTCGTATCCTCCGGAAGCCGTGGAAAATGCCATTGTGCAGAAACTGGGGAGACAGGGTTTTAAAGCCAAAGAGGAAAAGGGATTTTTGAATAAGGACAAGGGTTTCCTGGTATTTAAAAATATCTATGTTACAGATATCAGCAACGACAGGATGGATTATATCATTAAAGTGGAACGAAAAAGCCGGAAAGAAAATGACGAATCCGTCCTTTATATGATCATAAATAAGAATGGGGAGAACATTCTTGAAAGAATGGATGCTGATGATGCGGACCGGGCCAAATCATTCCTGAATAATATGATCCCCGATATTGATGCTTCCAGCCTTGAATTACAAATAAAGGACCAGGAAGAAACCGTGACAAAGGCGGAGAAGAAAATGAGGGGTCTCAAGGATGACCAGGTAACACTGGAAAGAAAACTGGATGATAACCAGAAAGCCCAGATGGATACCCAAAAAGATATTGACAACCAAAAACAAACCCTTGAAATGCTAAGGGGGAAGAGAAAGACTAATTAATAGACAATTGACAATAGGCAATAAGCAATAGACAGAAATCAAAAAATTTGTTCTAATTGCCCATTGTCTATTGTCCATTGTCCATTGTCTATTGCTCATTGTCTATTGCCCATTGTCCTAAAGTGGTTTCGAAAACCGAGGATCAATTAAAAAAGCTGAATCTGTCAGTGTACGGAGAAAAACGGAAAGATCAGTGGCCTGTGAATTCGTTAATGTAATACCCTGGATAAGTATAGGATCTAAAGTAGGACTTTGCTGCACACCTGTACGATAATGGTTGATGCATTGGGCAAGGGTATTGAACCGCCCGTCGTGCATATAATTGGAAGAGATATATACATTACGAAGGCTGGGCACTTTAAATTTCAGAGAATCTTCTTTCTTCCCGGTAATTCTCATCCGGCCATAATCTTTCAGGAAAGTATCTACCGGTAAACCGATGTTACGAATGCTGTAATCGGTGAACATGGGTTCGGTATGACAGATGGCGCAATTAGTTTTGAATAACTGGTACCCGTTTTCCTCCTGCGTGGTGAAAGTGGCGGTTCCTTTTTTATACCGGTCGTATTTGGAATCGGAAGAGATCATATAGTCCGTAAACTGAGCCAATGCTTTTAAAATAAATTCCGGGCGGATAAAAGGATATCCGAAAACCTGTTTGAATAGGTTGAGATAATCCGGATCATCCTGTATCTTTTTGATCACACCCTCGAAAGATTCTCCCATTTCAATATGTCCGTTGATGGGTTGGGCGGCTTCATCTTTTAAAGAAGTAAATTCTCCATCCCAATGCAGGACCGGGCTCCAGGCCAGGTTAAACAGTACCGGTGCATTGCGGAGTGTATGTGAATTGTAAACTCCATGACTCCGATCGTGTTCATAGGTCCCAAAGGCCGCTATCTGCTGGTGACAGGAAGAACATGGATGAAGATCATCAATAGAAAGCCGGCCATCGTAAAATAGTTTCCTGCCCAACTCAAAACCTTCCCGGGTGATGGGGTTGTCTTCAAACCTATACAATGGCTGAGGAAATCCGGCCGGGATCTCCTGTGACAGCAGATGGAGATGATTGGTATTTTGAACCTTGCGGCATGACGCAATCAGGTAAGAGATAGAAACAATAGTAATCGTTAAAGCAAATAATATGAGGAAGCTTTTCCGCACCTGGCTCAATTGAGGATGTAATTTACAATTTACTTTTTGGGTTCCCGGATGCTAAATAGTATAACAATTAGATAAGCTTGAAAGTGAACTCCAGGGTGATAAAGACTTATGCTTTTACTACTTGATTCTATATTCAATTTTCAAGTACAACCTTAATAATTTATTGAAATTATCAGTAGGGTAGGGGAGGAGAAAGTTAATTACGATATCCCGGTGATATCCCGGCCTATATTAAAGGTATATTAGAGATATATTAGAGGTATATCCATGTTATACGGCAGATGTATCCATCGATAACGGCTTTATAATCCCTGGCCTGAAGAAATCAACCCCTGCCAATGCCATTCCTGGATTACTCCTTCTTTAAGGGTTCACTTAGGGACAAATACTAATGTAATGAGAACACAATCTGAAACAGACTACAAATTACCCGGTCTCAATTTTAGCCTTCCTGATTTGATCTCAGATTTTCTTTTTTTTGATTCCAGTCTTTTTTCTTTGGAAGCTTTGCTGGCCTTGGTGCCAATGCGGAGTTTTTTCTTTACCAGGGCTTTCTTTATCAGTTCATTCAGTCTTTCGATCACTTCTTCTTTATTGGCCAGCTGGCTGCGGTGGGTTTGGGATTTTATCTGTAAAAGGCCATCCTTGCTGATCCGATGTGATAGTTTTTCTTTAAGTAATTCTTTTTGTTCCAGGCTCAGCAATTGAGAAGATTCAATATGAAATGAACCAATAACGGCTGTCTCCACTTTATTTACATTCTGCCCGCCCTTGCCACCGCTTCGTGTGGTTTGGAATTGTATTTCGGGAGAGAAGTCGATCATGTTGCTGGTTGCTGGTTACTCGTTGCTGGTAAAAATTCCTATCAAAGGTAGCATCGTTATATGATTGAAACTATCTTTATAAGGTAACCAGCAACCAACAACTAGCAACCAGTATGCGTGCAGTAATTCAACGGGTTTCAAAAGCCTGTGTAACAATTGAGGGAAAAATTCATTCACAGATCGGGAATGGGCTGCTTGTGTTATTAGGTATTGAGGATGCAGATACAAATGAGGATATTGAATGGCTTTGCACCAAAATCGTTAACCTCCGCATTTTTGATGATGCTGCGGGGGTGATGAATGAATCAGTAATAGATAAAAATGGGGAGATACTGCTCGTCAGCCAGTTTACTCTACATGCTTCAACAAAAAAAGGTAATCGACCTTCTTATAGTAAAGCCAGTAAACCTGGGATCGCCATTCCGGTATATGAAAAAGTCATTCGGCAACTGTCATCTGACATGGGAAAACAAATCAAAACCGGAATATTCGGCGCCGATATGAAAGTGGAGTTATTAAATGACGGCCCTGTAACCATCGTAATTGATACGAAGAAAAAAGAATAATCAAATTGCCTTTTGCCATTTGCCTATTGTCTATTGCCTATTGCAGCCCAATCTTCTCCGTATAAATCTTTCCATCACTCAACCCTACCATCAGGAAGTATAGCTTTTCGCTGATGGGAATGCTGAATGTATAAGAACTGGCATTGATCTCTTTTTGTTCCACTACCCGGTTCCCACTGGTAGTCCATAACATGATATGGTTAATTTCTTTGGTGCTTTTAATGGTAACCTGCTTACCTGAAGTAAACACTTTATAAGGCCTGCTTTCTCTTTTTGATAGCTGGTCGCCGGGATTGCTGACGGGTTGCCCTTTGGCAACAAAGAATAAACAGGAAAGCAGCAGAACAGCCAGCACCCGTCGGGTAGATGAAAACATCATAGAATACAATAATTTTTTAGAGGAATTGGTTATTACGGTCTTCAAAGGGCAGGGGGTACAGGATGCCGCTTTCGGAACATGCGGGGCGTCTTTAACGACAGGAATCATGGTATATTGCAACAGGTATTCAAAAATTTTTGTTATGACGATCCAGCAGGCACAACAACAGGTAGACGGATGGATAAAAACGGTGGGTGTCCGTTATTTCAGCGAACTGACCAATCTCGCCATCCTCACCGAAGAAGTGGGAGAATTAGCCCGCATCATGGCCCGGAAATATGGTGACCAGAGTTTTAAAGAAAGCGATACCGATAAAATTATGGCCGATGAGATGGCGGATATATTATGGGTATTGTTATGCCTGGCCAACCAGACCGGGGTGGATCTGACGGAAGCACTAGAAAAGAATTTTGAGAAGAAAACGATTAGAGATGCGGATAGGCACCAGCAAAATGAGAAGTTAAAACCCCCAACCCCTAAAGGGGAGTAAATATTGAAAACTATAGTTTTAATAAATAAAACAAAGATTAAATGACCGATACACCTTAACATATGAAAGAACTACAGCAAAAACTCTGAATGACAAGAAAAACCAGAACAAACACTCTTTCAGTTCATCACCGATAATGATGTTATTGATTGTAGAAACTCAGGTAGCATTGCAAATAGAGGATATTAAGGCGTTGATAGCATTACCGAAATTAGATTGGGCTTATATCAGGCAATGGATAATTGCTCTTAAATTGAATACCTTTAACCTGTTAAATGACAGACACTCCTAAGCATATTAAAGAAGCCCAGCTAAAAATCTGGCTTTCCAAAACACCCGGGGAAAGGCTCTATCAGTTTATAATGGATAATGATGCCATGTATAAGGCCCTTCGTGAGTTTAAGATCAAAAACGGGCTTCCACTTGGAAGCCTTGACCCGGTGGGAGAATATCTAAATAAAAAGAAATAGCAAAATGATGCCAGCTAAGGTAGTGCTCAAATTTAAAATTTATTAGATCGAAGCCTCTTACACAGCCTACGGTTTAAACCGTGGGCTGTGGTTCGGAAATTCAAATTTGACCACTACCCCAGTCAATTGAGCATTAATATTTCGCTCTGAAATCGTAACATATAAATAGGAAAGCCCTCTTTGGCACCCTATATGATTCAATAATATCATGTCTTTAAAAAATATCTGGAAAATTACCAGGCAAACTTTCTCTAATCTGGTTGACAGTAATGTCTTGAAATTGAGCGGGGCCCTTGCTTTTTTCACTATTTTTTCATTACCCGGACTCCTCATCATTGTTATCTGGTTCAGCGACCTGTTTTATGGTCGTGCCGTAGTGGAAAGATCTGTATACCGGCAGATCGAAGGATTTATTGGGCATAATGCGGCTATTGAGATCCAGCAAACTATCCATACAGCCATGGAAGCAACGGGGAATAACTTTGCGACCGTGGCGGGACTGATTGCGCTTATTTTTGGCGCCACCAGTGTATTTGGCGAGATCCAGGATTCTATCAACCTGATCTGGAAACTGAAAGTCAAGCACCGGAAAGGCTGGGTATGGCTAAAACTGATCGTTAACCGCCTGCTTTCCTTTTCGATGATCATTACGCTGGGTTTTATCCTGCTGGTATCGCTTCTACTGAATGGAGCTATGGATCTTTTGCTGAATAACCTGATGGAGAAATTTCCGCATTTGACAGTGATTATTGTGTATTCCCTGAACCTGCTACTCACTTTAATAATTTCCACATTCATCTTTGGCGCCATTTTCAAGGTGTTGCCGGATGCCAGGGTTAAATGGAAACATGTATGGAGAGGCGCTTTTGTTACTGCTATTTTATTCATCCTGGGTAAGTTTCTCATCAGTTATTACCTGGCGCATAGCAGCCTGAGCACAGCTTATGGCGCCGCCGGATCGCTTATTGTGATCCTGCTTTGGGTTTACTATTCATCCATGATCCTTTATTTTGGCGCCGCCTTTACCCATGTATATGCCGCGCATAGCGGGTCCAGGATCTATCCTAATAATTATGCAGTATGGGTGCAGCAGATAGAAGTGGAATCACACAAATCCATTGATCAACAACCGGAACATAAAACGGTGATCGAAACGCCGGATAAGAAGGAATAATGGAGGTTGTCTCAAAAGCAGATTATTTGCCGCTCCACCCTCAGGGTTCTGCGAACAGGACTCTGAGATTACGACGGGATAAAATCATTAACTGAAAATCAATTCTTCCCGTCCTTCCCGGCTATTTTTAAAAATAGTAGTACTGAGCCAGCTTCATTTCCCTTAGTCATATAAATCTTAGTTCTTACTTTTGCGCCCTATGGCAAATGATTCGAACAAATTCCAGGCAATCATATCGCATTGTAAAGAGTATGGCTTTATTTTCCCCAGCAGTGAAATATATGATGGTTTGCAGGCCGTATACGATTATGGCCAGATGGGCAGCGAACTGAAAAAGAACATCAAAGACTATTGGTGGAAAAGCATGACCCAGTTGCAGGACAATATAGTAGGTATTGATGCCGCAATTTTCATGCACCCTACTGTCTGGAAAGCCAGTGGCCATATCGATAATTTCAACGACCCGATGATCGATAATAAGGACAGCAACAAACGCTACCGGGTGGATCATTTGATAGAAGGTTTTGCTGAAGAGCAATCGGCAATGGGCAATGAGCAATTGGCAAATGATGTATTGGCAACTATGGAGGTGATGCTCGCAAAAGATGATTTTGCGGGGTTAAAAAAGCTTATTGAAGACAATAATATTAAATGTGCCATCAGTGGCACCCGCAACTGGTCGGATATAAGACAGTTCAACCTGATGTTCAGCACACAAATAGGAAGTGTAGCGGGAGAAGAGGAGAATAGCATTGTGTATTTGCGCCCTGAAACGGCCCAGGGCATATTTGTCAATTTTTTGAATGTCCAGAAAACGGGCAGGATGAAGATCCCATTTGGTATTGCGCAAACAGGCAAAGCATTCAGGAATGAGATCGTGGCCAGGCAATTCATTTTCCGCATGAGGGAATTTGAACAAATGGAAATGCAGTTCTTCGTCCGCCCGGGTACCGAAGGAGAATGGTACCAGTACTGGAAAAAAACAAGATTAGAATGGCATTTAAGTTTGGGCTTTGACCCAGCTAAATTCCGTTATCACGATCACCTGAAACTGGCGCATTACGCAAAAGAAGCCTGCGATATTGAATTTGAATTTCCGATCGGGTTTAAAGAAGTGGAGGGTATTCACAGTCGCACCGATTTTGACCTCAAACAACACCAGGAATTCAGCAAAAAGAAACTGCAGTATTTCGATAATGATATAGACCCGGTCACCGGTAAGCCCTTTGGTAATTATATTCCTTATGTCGTTGAAACCTCGATCGGGCTTGACAGGATGTTCCTGCTGGTGATGAGTAGCGCATATGAAGAACAGGATCTCGGTACTGCTGAAAGAGCCGATAGCCGTGTGGTTTTAAAATTACCCAATCAACTTGCTCCTGTCAAACTCGCCATATTGCCGCTGGTGAAAAAAGATGGCCTGCCGGAAATTGCAAAAAAGATCATGGATGATTGCCGCTCTTCTTTCCGTTGTTTTTATGAAGAAAAAGACACTATTGGAAAGCGCTATCGCCGTATGGATGCGATCGGCACCCCATTTTGTGTAACCGTGGATCAGCAAACCAAGGAAGATAATACGGTTACGATCCGGCACAGGGATTCGATGGAGCAGGAGAGGGTAGGGATAGAAAAGATCAAAGAAATAGTTCAAGCTTCATTGTAAAGTGTCAGACATCGTGAAAGCGTCTATAACGTGTCAGACCCCCTGAAGGTGTCAGACACACTACACACCAAACTGCTGCAAATGATGATCCAGGTGCTTCCAGGTGCCAATACTCCATTGATCTTTGGTCATTTTACCAAAAAAAGGATGCACTTCATTTACGATCGTTTTTTCTGAAAAGTCATTGACCATTTCCAGCAGCTGTTGTTTTTCCTCTTCAAACTTTTTGTCCGTTGTATTGATCATTACAAAAGAAGGGTCGGTAGGCAAGCTGCGTTTAAAGGGTTTTTCGTTATACAAAATGGGCTTGACCATCGGTCCAAAGATCCGGCCCATAAGTGTTCTTTTTATCTGCCGGGTGCCTACTGCCACACCGATAGGTACCTGCACATGCGCCAGCATTTGCTCTACCTTCATTTTTCCCCACAGGGCTTTTGTTTCGGGGGTTAACTTATTGATACGGTCAATGATCTCCTGTTTAACGGCAGGGTCAAATAGATTTTTTACTTCCATAATGCTGGTATTTTAGTAAAAGGGTGAATATATAAATTTTAGAATTTATTTCCTCTCTTTTGATTGGGAACAAATGACAATTACGGCTGGGTAAGCTGCATCTTTTTTTAAATAAAGAGAACATTTTCATGCCTGGCTCCTGCCTACCTAGTACCTAAAAAGCTCCAGAAAAGCCCTCATTACCAAAATTTCAACCCCACTCACCTGCCATAAACCCTTCTCCCTACCCGGGCTATACCCTCTATCCAGTTAGTCCACTACACAGTGGACTTTGTGGATAGAGGTAGTGGACTAACTAGGGAGAGGGGTTTTTGGAACAAGATGCTGTATTCTGGATACTGGATGCTTGCGATACTAAACTGAATAGCCGGAGTTCTATCCAGTATCCAGCATCTGGCATCTAGTACCTACCTCCACCCTACCAAGTACCTAAAAAGTTCGAGAAAAGCCCCAGACTCCTCTCACAATCCTCCCACTGCTGTGAGAGGATAAGACATGAGTAAGACAACAGTGGGAGAAAAATGCGGATTGTTGCAAATACTGCGGATTTCGCGGACAAATTTGGAAACGGGTAATTGGCAGCCCCATATTTGTTTTAAAGGCAATGCGGGGTTCCTATTATTATGATATGAATCAGTGCGTTGCCTGAACTAGGTCAACTGGAATAATTGTATATGGTTCTAATTTTCAACTCTTTTTGATCCTGTCAAAATCAACCAATATTATTATTTACCGAAATAAATAAAGATGTCCTCAACTGATATTACCAAACCTATTGACCCTTTTCTGCATGCTGAAGGTACGGGTCCCAAAAGATTCCGGCGCCCTGTGTATGTTGATTTTATGCCACCGTGTAATAGTGCCTGCCCTGCGGGTGAGAACATCCAGGCCTGGATGGCCTATGCACAGGCTGGTAATTATTTCCAGGCTTTCCAGACTTTGGTAGAAGACAATCCATTTCCAGCCATTATGGGCCGGGTTTGCGTGAAACCCTGTGAGACGGGATGCAACCGTACGCATATTGATACGACGGTAAATATTCATGCGGTAGAAAGATATATCGGTGATGAAGCTATTCGTCAAAAATGGCCCATTCAATTTGTGCTTAATCCAACAGGGAAAAGAGTTTTAGTAATTGGATCAGGACCTTCTGGTCTGTCTGCTGCTTATCATCTGACACGTATGGGTCATACGGTGGAGGTTTTTGAAGCAGGAGCCCATCCCGGTGGTTTATTGTGGACCGGTATTCCCGATTACCGGTTGCCAAAAGATATGCTGGACTTCGAAATAGACCGCATTGTCCGGGCAGGAGTAAAGATCCGTCTGAACTATAAAGTACAGGACGTACTTGTTGAAAAACTGGCCGGGAACTTTGATGCCGTTTATCTCGGCATCGGCGCACAACTGATACATAAAGAAGAATTTCAGCATGATGACTCTGTCTATATCACCGATGCATTTTCTTTTTTTAATGAGGCTAAGAGAAATTCATCACCTTATATAAAGAAAAAAGTGGTGGTATATGGAGGGGGTAAATTGGCTTTATACCTGGCCAGGATCATAAAACGATTTGGTTCAACCGTCACTGTTTATTTCCCCGGTGATAAAAAATTAATGCCTGCTTATGATTATGAAACGGAAGATGCGCTGGCAGAAGGAGTAGAAGTGAAACTATTAAGAAATATCAGCGATATAAAAGAAAATAAAATTACGCTGGAGAAGACGAAAGTGGAAAAAGGAAAGGTGACCGGCACAAATGAATTCGAAACAATTGATGCAGAGGTATTGATCATAGCCAATCGACAGGAAGCTGATTCCGGATTCTTACGGGTTATCCCTGAAATGGAGATCAATGATGATGGAACCATTAAAATTGATGCGCAACGGATGACAGGATATGAAGGAATATTTGCCGGGGGTGATTTGTTGCCGGGAGAAACCAGGAGTTCCACCATCGCAATTGGCCAGGGTAAAAAAGCAGCCCGTTATATCAATAGCTTTTTATTGCAACAACCTTTTATTAAAGGAGAAAAACATCCGACCGCCGGATACCGTAAGCTGCATATGTGGTATAAAACGGATGCGCCGCAAAAAGAACAGGACAAATTGGCTCCTGCCGAAGCGGTAAAAAGTTTTGATGAAGTAATTGCCGGGTTATCCGAACCAAAGGCCAGGTTTGAAGCGCAGCGTTGCCTGAGTTGCGGTAACTGTTTTGAATGCGATGGTTGTTTCGGGGCCTGCCCGGAAGATGCTATTATAAGATTAGGGAAAGGCAATCGTTACCAGTTCAATTATAATGCCTGCACCGGTTGCGCGGTATGTTATGAACAATGTCCCTGCCATGCTATAGAAATGATTCCAGAACCTGTTAATTCAACTAGTAATGTCCAACAATAAAAAAATGATCGCGACAATAGATGGAAATGAGGCGGCTGCTTATGTAGCCTATCGTGTAAATGAAGTTTGTGCCATCTATCCCATTACGCCGTCTTCTACTATGGCCGAACTTGCAGATGAATGGGCTACCAAAGGAATAAAAAATATCTGGGGTACTATACCCGAAGTAATGGAACTGCAAAGTGAGGGCGGTGCCGCCGGTACGGTGCATGGCGCATTGCAAACCGGTTCGCTCACCACCACTTTTACTGCTTCACAGGGCTTGATGCTGATGTTGCCTAATATGTACAAGATCGCCGGCGAATTAACGCCCTGTGTATTTCATGTGGCGGCCCGTTCCTTAGCGGCACAGGGTCTTTCCATTTTTGGTGATCACCAGGATGTAATGGCGGCAAGAACCACCGGCTTTGCTATCCTGGGTGCTGCCAGTGTGCAGGAAGCCCATGATTTTTCATTGATTTCCCAGGTGGCATCATTGAAATCGAGGATCCCATTTCTCCATTTCTTTGATGGCTTCCGTACTTCCCATGAAGTGAATAAACTGGAGATGTTAGCTGATGAACAAATAAAATCAATGATACCGGATGAGCTGGTGATTGAACATCGTCACCGGGGATTGAATCCCGAACACCCCTTTATCAGGGGAACCGCACAAAACCCTGATGTGTATTTCCAGGGCAGGGAAACCGTGAACAGCTTTTATAATAATTTGCCGGGCATTGTAGAAGAGGTTATGAATGATTTTTTATCCATGACGGGAAGGAAATATGAACTCTTTCAATATACGGGTGCTGCCGATGCTGAACAGGTAGTTATCATTATGGGTTCCGGGGGAGAAACTGTAGCAGAAACAGTGAGTGCATTGAATACTACAGGCGGAAAAACCGGGGTGATACAGGTTCGTCTATACAGGCCATTTTCCTTAGACCATTTCATTAAAGCATTACCTGCTACTGTACGATCCATCGCGGTGTTAGACAGAACAAAAGAATCAGGCGCTGCCGGGGAACCCATGTACCAGGATGTGCTGGCTACATTAGTGGAAGCCCTGCAACAAGGTAAACTGAAGAAATTACCCAATATAGTGGGTGGCCGTTATGGTCTTTCCTCTAAGGAGTTTACACCGGCCATGGTGAAAGCCGTGTATGATGAACTGAAAAAGAATCACCCAAAGAATGGATTTACCGTGGGTATCAATGATGATGTTACTTTCACCAGTCTTGATTATGACCCTGCCTTTAAACTGGATGAATCGGCATGGAGACAGGGTTTATTTTTTGGATTGGGCGCCGATGGAACAGTAGGTGCGAATAAAAATACGATCAAGATCATTGGAGAGAATACTGATTTGTTTGCACAGGGGTATTTTGTTTATGATTCAAAAAAATCGGGAGCCCGAACCGTATCCCATTTGCGGTTTGGCCCTCAGCCGATCAGGGCGCCCTACCTAATTTCAAAAGCAGATTTTATTGCCTGCCACCAGTTCAACTTTACTGAAAAAGCAGAGATGCTGGAATTCGCCAAAGAGGGAGCCACGTTCTTATTAAACAGTCCTTATGGCAAAGAAGAAGTGTGGGATAAATTAACCGGCCAATTGCAAAAGATGATTATTGATAAGAAATTAAAAGTATATGTGATTGATGCTACGACAGTAGCGAGGGAAACAGGAATGAGTGGGCGCATTAATACTATCATGCAGACCTGTTATTTTGCATTGTCCGGTGTATTACCCAGGGATGAAGCTATTAAGCAAATTAAAAAGGCGATCGAGAAGACCTACTTAAAAAAAGGACAAAAAGTTGTTGACCAGAATTTTAAGGCGGTAGATGCCACCCTGGAAAATTTACATGAGGTCAGCTACCCGGAAAAGGTTTCTGCAGCTGATCATCTACTTTTTACTGTACCCAATAATGCTCCGGATTTTGTAAAAGAAGTGACGGCTGTGATGATGGCGGGTCATGGTGATGATCTGCCGGTAAGTAAAATGACCGTGGATGGTACCTACCCCAGCGGCACTACCCAATGGGAGAAAAGAAATGTATCTGACCTGGTAGCTATCTGGGAACCTGATCTCTGCATTCAGTGCGGTAATTGCGCTTATGTATGCCCCCATAGTGTAATAAGAGCAAAATTTTATCACAAAGACTATTTGGAAAAGGCCCCGGATGATTTTAAATCATCGCCTATCAATTCAAGAGGGTTTCCGGAAACACAATATTCTTTACAGGTTTATCTCGAAGACTGTACCGGTTGTAATTTATGTGTGGAAGTTTGCCCGGCTACCAAGCCATTTAACCGTTCTCATAAAGCCATTAATATGGGTGAGAAGGAACCTATATTGAAAAGCGAGCAAAAGAATATTGAATTCTTTGAAAACATTCCCTGGAATGACCGTTCCAGAATAGATTTTTCCACCGTGCATGGTGCCCAATTCCTTGAACCTTTGTTTGAATTTTCCGGCGCCTGCGCAGGTTGTGGGGAAACGCCGTATTTGAAATTACTATCACAATTATTTGGCGACAGGTTATTGGTGGCGAATGCTACCGGTTGTTCTTCTATTTATGGAGGCAATCTTCCCACCACACCCTGGTCGGTCAATAAAGAGGGCAGGGGCCCGGCATGGTCTAATTCATTATTTGAAGACAATGCAGAGTTTGGCCTGGGTATGCGCATCACTTCCGACAAGCAACTGGTAATTGCCAGGCAATTGTTGCTGGAATTAAAAGAAGAATTGGGAGAAAAACAGGTAACAGAAATAATGGAGGCTAAACAAATCCTGGAATCCGAACTGGCTATACAGCACCTGCGGGTAGCGCAATTAAAAGAGAAACTAAAAACAATGACTTCCTCCGCTGCCCATCATTTATTATCAGTAGCGGACCAATTAGTAAGACGCAGTGTTTGGCTGGTAGGCGGCGATGGCTGGGCCTATGATATTGGTTACGGCGGACTCGATCATGCATTAGCCAGCGGAAGAAATATTAATATCCTGGTGCTGGATACCGAAGTTTATTCCAACACGGGGGGGCAATCTTCGAAAGCAACACCCACAGCTGCCACTGCAAAATTTGCTGCGGGTGGTAAGACAGGTGGAAAAAAAGACCTGGCTATGCAGGCCATTTCTTATGGGAATGTATATGTAGCAAGAGTGGCCTTTGGCGCCAACCCGCAACAAACATTACTCGCGATGCGTGAAGCAGAAGCTTATGACGGCCCTTCTTTGATCCTGGCCTATAGCCATTGTATTGCTCATGGCTATGATATGAAAGACGGTCTGAGCCAGCAGAACAAAGCGGTGGCTTGTGGTCACTGGCCCTTATTACGGTATAACCCGGCGTTGAGAAAGAAAAACCAAAATCCGTTTGTACTGGATTCACCCAGACCCACGATGTCACTTAAAGATTATGCCTATAATGAGTTGAGGTATAAGGTGCTTACTATTACCAATCCTCAATCGGCAGAAGAACTGATGAATCATGCACAGGACCTGGTGAACCTGAAATGGAAAACCTATGAAGAAATGGCCATAAAGAAAGCCAGTGATTTTGTTCCTATAGCCTGATAAAAAAATGTATATGAAAATACAGTCAACCTACATGGGATTGAAATTAAATTCCCCGATCGTGGTCTCCGCCTGCACACTATCTGAGCAAACAGATAATATAATTAAAATGGAAGACAATGGCGCCGGGGCGGTGGTACTGTTTTCCTTATTTGAAGAACAGATCCGGAAAGAAGAGGCCAGGTTTAACGGGGTGATCTCCGGAACGACCGGTTCTTTTGCCGAGGCATTAGACTATTTTCCCGACCTGGACGATTTCAATGTGGGTACAGATAAATACCTTGAGATCATACGTAAAGCAAAAGAGCGGGTTCATATTCCCATCATCGGGAGTTTAAACGGCATTACCAACAAGGGCTGGATTGACAATTCAAAACTGATGGAGCAGGCCGGGGCTGATGCCATTGAAGTAAATATATTCTTTATCCCCGGGGAGGTCGCCATGTCATCTTCAGAAGTGGAACACCGCTATCTCAATATCATAGAATCTATCAGGCAAACCGTAAGAATCCCTGTAGCGGTAAAACTGAATCCCTATTTCAGTTCCATGGGTAATATGTCGATCCGTATGGAAAAAGCGGGCGCTGATGCTCTGGTCCTGTTCAACCGGTTTTACCAGCCGGATTTTGATATCAATGAATTGGTGATCAAACCCGATCTGCATTATAGTGAACCCACTGAGATAAAGCTACCTTTGTTATGGATTGCTTTATTATACGGTAAAGTAGACCTGTCGCTCGCCGCCACTACCGGCGTGCAGAGCGCTGTGGAAGTTATAAAATATATTCTGGCAGGGGCGGATGTGGTCATGACAGCTTCGGCATTATATAAAAACGGGATCTCCTATCTAAAAACAATGAATAAAGAACTGCAGGACTGGATGTACATGATGGGTTTTGACAATATCGATGCTTTTAAAGGACATATGAGCCAGCGACATATCCCGGATCCTACCGCTTTCGAACGGGCTAATTATATTAAGATCCTGGGAGGGGTAAAATGATGATATCAAACGACTGGGACCTGGGTAACGGATGGCCTGCAGCGGTCAATGGGTATTCAAAACAACTTTGTTATCAATGTTAATCAAATAATCATCTACAGGCTGATTCTTCTCTTTGAGAAATAATATTTATAAGCTTCATCATATAACTCATCTTATGAATTATTCTACGCATCATAAATTTCATATCCCGGTAATGGGGTTGGCATTCACCATTGATACGCCCATTAAAGTGGCCAGGTTTGGGATCTCATCCGTTATCTCCATTGTGGAAGACAGGTTAATAGAAATGATGAGAAAACATTATTATCCAACTATCGGCAAAGAGTATCAACCTATCAGCACAAGGGAGGAGGATTATCGGGCAAAAAGAATTACGGATTACCTGAACCTGGTAAATACCATCGTCCAGGCACAGGTTGAAAAATTAAGAGCTGCAGCTTTTGAAGGCGGCTCTGAGATTGTGAGATATTTTGAGATGCTCCCGGATGATTCTGTACTAAAACAACTTTACCAGCAAATGACGAAAACAAGTGATCAATCCGAGAAGAATAAAATAGAGAATTATTTACGTACACAAATAAGACCCGGCTGCATTGATGTAAACGTCATGACAAAATTAGACCGGAACAATAATAATAAACAGGGCGAATTGCTTGAAGATGGTTCCGATGCGGTAGCGGCACTGAGAGGGTATGCGAAAAGCAACCTGTCGAATTCTTCAGTTGTTTTTTCGGCCGGGATGAATCCGAGGCTGTATAATTACCTTGGAAGTTGTAATGAGTTTGAGCTAAACGAAGAGGGCGGGTTTACAAAAAAAGTTATTATTAAGGTTAGTGATTACCGTTCTGCATTGATCCAGGGTAAATACCTGGCCAAGAAAGGTATTTGGGTGAGTGAATTCAGGATTGAATCCGGCTTGAATTGCGGGGGTCATGCTTTTGCAACGGAGGGCTATTTGATGGGCCCTATACTGGAAGAATTCAAATCAAACAAACCCGAACTGGTTAATACACTTTTTGAAATCTATACTACCGCCGTGCAGAACAGAAGCAATAAAAAACTTATAGACCCTCCCCAAATGATATTTTCTGTGCAGGGAGGAATTGGTACTCATGAAGAAGATGAATTTTTGCACCGGCATTATAATATTGAAAGTACCGGGTGGGGAACTCCCTTTCTGCTCGTTCCGGAAGCTACCACTGTTGATGAAACCACGTTGAAGAAATTATGTGCGGCGAATGAAAGGGATGTGGTGTTGAGCCGCCATTCACCATTAGGTATCCCGTTCTTTTACCTGAAAGGAACCAGTGCCGAAAATGAAAAGAATGCGCGTATCAAAAGTGGAAAACCGGGAAGCCCCTGTACTGAAAAACACCTTGCCTTTAATACAGAGTTTACAAAAGAACCAATTTGTACAGCTTCCCACAAATATCAAAAGCTGAAAATTGCACAGTTACAATCGCTTCATCTGCCCGAGCCTGAATACAAAAAGCAATTGAATGATGTATTGGACAAAGAATGTTTATGCGTAGGACTGAGCAATGCAGCCGCCATTAATTATAAACAGACTTTTGTTAAAAAACTTAACGCTGTTAATATTTGCCCGGGGCCGAATATTGTTAATTTCTCCAAAGTGGTTTCATTGCAAACGATGACGGATCATATTTATGGGAGAAAAAATATTCTAACCAAAACCAGACGGTCTCATATGTTTATTGCAGAGCTGAATTTATATATTGATTACCTGAAAGATCAATTAGCAGATGACCTAAAAACAGGTCAATTTTCTAAAAAGAAAAAATACTATGCTTCCTTTTATCAAAACCTCTGTGATGGCATATCGTATTACCGTCAGTTGCGGGGTATAGCTGCTAAACGCCGAAACCAGTTTGATAAAGCCCTGTATTATGCCGGAATAGAGCTTGATTGTTTAAATTATCAATACGGAATTAGCTAAAGCCTGCGGTAAGATAGAAAGGCCCGGTTTATTGCTTTCTTTATTTAAGCGGGTATCATCATTTTCGACAACTCCGGCATTTTCATTTTAGAGTGTTCAGCCCGGATTTTTTCCTAAAGTTTTTAATGGTTTTACCTTTCATACTTATAGGTTGAAGTTTGGCAGTAAAATGCCGTAGTGTCGGTGCTTCCTCCAAAATGGTTAATCCTTTCAACTCATTTCTTTTATTAAATACTTCAATCATTACCTCTGCCACATAATCAATATGACTTTGCGTATACACTCTTCTCGGAATAGCTAATCTCACCAATTCCATGGCGGCAGGGATCAGTTTTTTACGGGCATCGTATTTTCCAAACATCAAAGAACCTATTTCAACACTACGGATACCCCCCTGTTCATATAAAGCACATACCAGGGCCTGTCCGGGATATTGGTCAACTGGTATGTGGGGTAAAAATGCTTTGGCGTCAATATACACGGCATGTCCTCCTGCAGGCTGTATCACCGGTACGCCGGCGGCTATTGCTTTATTGGTCAGGTATTCAATACTTCGGATACGGTATTGCAGGTAATGTTCATCCATTACTTCATAAAGACCGATAGCAATGGCTTCCAGGTCGCGGCCCGCAAGTCCCCCATATGTGGTGAAGCCTTCGGTCATGATAAGTAAGTTTCTGCATTGGGTGGCCAGGTCCAGGTCCCGCATAGCTAAAAAGCCGCCAATATTTGCAAAAGCATCTTTTTTGGCACTCATTGTACAGCCATCTGCGTAAGAGAAAAGTTCATTAACTATTTCCGGAACCGGCGTGTGGGCATAACCTTTTTCCCTTAGTTTGATGAAATAGGCATTTTCCGCAAAACGGCAGGCATCAATAAATAAGGGTATTTTATTTTCAGTACACACTTTTCTGACTGCTTTAATATTCTGCATACTGACCGGCTGCCCTCCTCCTGAGTTATTGGTCACCGTGATGATTACCATCGGGATGTTTTTGGCACCTTTTTCTTTAATCACTTTTATTAATGCTGCCACATCAATATTTCCTTTAAAAGGAGCAGGGACACCTGCCTGCCTGCCTTCCTTGCAGATCAAATCAATTCCTTCGGCACCGGAGAATTCAATGTTGGCCCTTGTCGTATCAAATAATGTATTACTGCAAAAGTATTTGCCTTTTCCGCCCAGGATGCTAAAGATGATCTTTTCAGCAGCACGGCCCTGGTGAGTTGGAATGACCAGCGGCATACCGGTGATTTTTTTCACGGCCTCCTCAAAGCGGAAGAAGCTGCTGCTGCCGGCATAGGATTCATCTCCCTGCATAATACCCGCCCATTGGTGGCTGCTCATGGCACTGGTACCACTATCGGTCAGCAGGTCAATCAATACATCATTCGCATGTATACGGAATGGATTGTAGAATGCTTTTTCAAGTATTATTTTTCGCTCTTCTTTGCTGGTAAAATAGATCGGCTCAACCGATTTTATTCGGAAAGGTTCAATGATCGTTTTCATAATCAAATGATTGGCCAGGTATTGCTACCCGTAAATGAAAAAATCGATTAAAAAGGGAATACTAATCTTTTGGAGCTTTCAGGTGGGTTTGCTGATAATATTTTTCCAGATGTTCATAAATAAATAATCAACACAAAATTAGGAATGACCGACTTACTAAACTATGACTTTTGTCATTAATAATACTCGGGTAACCAATTGTTTCAGGCGCTGTCCCGATAGTTTCCAGGATCCTTTTCATCATAACCCTTTCAATTGGTTTAGCAAAAGGAAACGCCGATTACTTAATGAGGTAAATGCAGGATAAGACAATAAAGAAAGCTATTTACTTTCGTAGTAAGGAATTTCATCGTGGCTCACAGGATCTTTCTGTTGCCAGTATGCGAGTGTTACGATATGACCACCCTTGGTTTTTAGTTGTCTTCCAAATATGGCATTGATTGTATTAAAAGTATAATCTGTTACACCTACGGTAAATGTTTCAGGCGCTACCGGTGGAGGTGGTGGCGGTACAACAGGCTCTCCCGCTTTGGGAATTGGCGCCGGCTTGTCCGCAGAAGCTTGCGCGGAGGCCGTGGCAGTTTTTGGGGCCGGGGAAGGAACAGCCACCACCGTAAAGCCGTTATACTCCAGCAATCCTTTCAGGAAAGCCACTCTTTCCGGTTTTACATTCTTTTCCACGATGCCGCATTTGACACCGTCTAATTCTTCAAATTCGTGATTTTTATTTATTGCCATATCAATTTAGAATAGAGATCAAGGAGTTCACACCCGGGGGAGCAGGCGTCAATTCATTGTTCATTATGTAACGAGTGATTGTATATAATCATAGATCCAGCTCAATAAACCTGTCAGTAATATCCCTGTACCACAAATGATCAATCCCAGTTTGGCGATGTTATTTGTTTTAATGGTGGGGATGGGGTGTTCATTTTTATCCATGAACATGGCCCTTACTATTCTTAAATAGTAGTATAGGGAAATAACCATGTTCAAAGCAGCAATCGCAATGAACCAATAAGTTCCTTTTGATGCACCGGCGGTGATGAGGAATAATTTTCCAAAGAATCCTGCCGTAGGCGGTATACCGGCCAGGGAAAACAGGGCCAGGGTCAGTATCCAGCTTAGGAATGGGTTGGTTTTATAGAGGCCTTTATAATCCGAAATATTTTCTTTGCCGGAGGCCGTAGCAATAACACCGGCCACTCCAAAAGCTGCGAGGTTAGAGAATATATAAATAAGAATGAAATAGACCACGGCCACAAGACCCGCACGATCATTACTGCTGATACCGACCAAAATAAAACCTACCTGGGCAATGGAGGAAAAGGCAAGGAAGCGTTTGATATTTTGCTGACGTATAGCAAATAAATTGCCGATGACCATCGTGGCAATGGCCAATATCACCAGTATCGCATACCAAACTTCCTGCATCGGTTGAAATACTTTGTACAGGGCGGTGATAAAAATGAACGCCACTGATCCTTTTGAAATGACAGAAAGGAAAGAAGTCACGGCAACCGGGGATCCTTCATACACATCCGCGGTCCATAAATGGAAAGGAACAATGGACAATTTGAATGCAAAGGCAGTGAACAGGAATACAAATGCCAGTACCTGCAGGGGCGATCCATCCAGTTGCTGGGGCAACTCGGCAAAACTTATTGTCCCGGTAGCGCCATACAGTAAAGAAATACCAAACAAAAGAATACCGGAAGAAAATGCCGAAGACAGGATCATCTTCATAGCTCCTTCAGAAGAACGTTTTTTCCCGAGGTCAAAATTGGCCAGTGCGGCTACAGGGATCGTCGCCAGTTCCAGTGACAGAAAAAATATCAGCAGGTTGCCGCTGGAGATCATCAGGAACATCCCCAGCAGAGCTGATAAGATCAGCATAAAGAATTCAGGGAGTTGTTGTGATTTTTTCAGCCAATCGGTGAAGAGTAAGGAAATAAGGAACACACCGAAATTCAGGATACTTTTTTGAAACGCGATCAGCGGGTTGGTGAAAAACATATTACCAAACAAATGGCCTTCTTTTGTAAATAAGAAACCCAATATAAAATTCAACAGCAACAGCACCTGTATGACGGGGAGTAAGGTCTCATTTTTCAACCCTTTGCCGATTTTAATAAACAGTAAAAGGAAAATGATGGCGGTAACCAACCATTCACTTTTCATCAATGTGAGAAATTCATTCATCCCATCTTGTTTTATTTTCCACTAATTCTGTCCATTATCACTTGCGCTGCAGGTCGCAGCAGGTTATTTAACCAACCTGGCGCCACCCCGATTGCCACAATTCCAGCCACTAAAATGATGGCTGCCCATTTTTCATTCCAAGTCGCGTCTTTCAATTGTAAAAAATTTTCATTTTTTACCGGGCCCATTACCGTTTGCCCAATAGCTCTTAAAATATATACCGCGGTTACTACTATCGACATGGCGGCAATGATCGTAGCTATTCGATGGAAGGTATCATCCACCTGCCAGGAACCCATGAAAACCGTGATCTCAGCTACAAAACCGCTTAGCCCGGGTAATCCGAGGGAACATAGCCCAACAATAAAGAATACCGTTGAAATAAACGGCATCACTTTCATCAGCCCCCCCATTTCAGCCACCATACGGGTATGCGTTCTGTCGTATATCATCCCGATCACGGCGAAGAAAAGGGCTGTCATCAAACCATGCGATACCATCTGCAGCAGCGCCCCGGTAATGGCCGTCTGGGTCAACATGCCGATACCCAGCAAACTGAAACCTACATGGCTCACTGATGAGTACGCGTTGATATATTTCAGATCCTTCTGCATCATGGTGGCAAAGGCGCCATATAAAATGGCTATCGCGGAAAGAATAATAATGATATTGGCATATTCTTTCGCGCCTTCCGGCAGCAGGTAAGTAGCCACCCTTAGACAACCATACCCACCCAATTTCATGGAAATACCTGCCAGGAACATTGACCCGGCTGTGGGTGCAGATGAATGTCCATCAGGCACCCAGGTATGAAATGGAAATAATGCGGTGAATACTCCAAATCCAATAAACAGGAACGGGAATATGATATGCTGAATATTGCCGGGGATATTTGTTTTTGATAAACTCAACAGATCAAAACTATGCCCGGCTGTAAAGTATAAACCAAGAATTCCGACCAATATCAGTGCCGACCCGCCCATCAGCATCAGCGCCAGCTTATTGGCGCTATATTCTTTCCGGCCGCTACCCCAGATGCCGATCAGCAGGTATTTTGGTATCACCGAAATTTCGAGGAAGAAGAATAAAATAAAAAGATCAAGTGAAATGAAAAAGCCATAAGCGCCCAGGGCAAGTAGTATAAGCAGAAAGTAGAACTCCTTTGTCATCTTTTCTATATTCCAGGAAACCAGCACACCCGCCATCACTACAAAAGAGGTAAGTAAAACCATGGCCACCGAGATACCATCCACACCAATATGGAAATTGATATTCAGCGCAGCAAACAATTTGTAATGTTGTTCAAACAGCATTTGAGCTGTATTGTTGGCAGCCCTTTCCTGGCGAAAAGCAAACAGTAAGGCAATAGCCAGCCCTAGTTGTGCAAGGGAGCCCAGCAGGGAGATCCATTTTACCTGTTGTTTATTCCGGGATAACAACACGGCCAAAGCCGTCAGCACCGGGAGACCTATGAGTAATAATAGATTCATCAGTTGAGTATCGAATATTGAACAGGGAACGATGATTGATGAAGTAGTTCAGGGTGGCCTGATTCGATAATCGTTATTCTATGTTCGTTATTCATTATTATTTTTATTTCCATATATAAATAAACAGGGCTGCCAGTACAATAACACCGGTTAAAAAATAAATAGCATATTGCTGTACTTTTCCTGATTGTACTTTTTTTATTCCTTCTGAAGCCGCCTGGATGCTGGTACCGGTCAGGTTGACCAATCCATCAACCACATTCCGGTCAAACCAGGCAGCGGGTCTTGCGATGAGATTGAATATGATTTTCTTTGTTATAAACAGGTAGATTTCATCAATATAAAATTTATGGTAAGCTGCTTTATAGAAACCGCCCAATGATGCCGCTAACCTGGCGGATCTGTTATTTTGTTTTTTGTATAACCACAGGGCGGCCATGATACCGGTAAGGCCCAGGGCCACCGGCGCAATGGAAAAAACTAAATTGATTTTTGAAACCAGTGGTTTTCCGTCAATGCTTACAAATTCGCCAAATGGGATAAAGCCTGCTGCCGCCGCCCCCACTCCTAATAATACCAGGGGTAACATCATGGCAAAACCACCTTCCTTGCCCGCCGTAGCTTTAGCGAAGGTGGGCGTCTCTTTATTCCAGAAAATACTAAAATATAAACGGAACATATAAAAGGCGGTTAGACCGGATGTAATTAATGCGATCCAGTAAACGGCCATATTGTTCTGATAAGCCGCGTGAAGAATTTCCTCTTTGCTGAAAAAACCTGCAAAGGGCGGAATACCTGCAATAGCAAGACAGGCAATTAAGAAAGTAATATGTGTAATGGGCAAATACTTTCTCAGGCCACCCATATCTTTTATATCATTACTATGTACATAATGAATAACAGCTCCTGCCCCGAGGAAGAGCAATGCTTTGAACATCGCATGGGTAAATAAATGGAACATAGAGGCCGTATACCCAGATCCTGCTTCACCACCATATTTTGAAACACCCAATGCAAACATCATAAAACCGATCTGCGACATGGTAGAATAAGCCAGTACTCTTTTTATATCTGTCTGGGTACATGCAATGACAGCAGCCAGGATAGCTGACAGGGCACCTACCCAGCCGACTATTTCCAATACTCCCGGCGTAGTAATGGAAAATACGGGGAATAATCTGGCCACCAGGTAAACGCCGGCAACGACCATGGTAGCGGCATGTATCAGTGCAGAAACCGGGGTTGGACCTTCCATCGCATCAGGCAACCAGATATGCAGCGGGAACATGGCGCTTTTTCCGGCGCCACCAATGAATACCAGGGCTGCGCCCCATGTCAATGCACTGGCGCCAAGGAATGAATAAGCTGTGGCTGTTTTTACGACATTGGATTCGGGGGAAGTTAAGCGTTGAATAAGTGTACCAATATCCAATGTTCCTGCACTATAAGATAATACTAATATGCCGATCAAAAAACCAAGGTCAGCAAAACGGGTCACAATAAATGCTTTTTTACAGGCGGCTACGGCACTTGGTTTATCGTAATAAAAACCGATCAATAAAAAGGAGGAGACACCAACCCCTTCCCAGAAAATATACATCTGGAAAATATTAGATGCCAATACCAGCCCCAGCATCGAGAAAGTAAACAATCCAAGAAATGAATAATAAGTGGAAAAACGCTTTTCCCCTTTCATATAGCCGAGGCTATAGATGTGTACCATCAGCGAAATAAAAGTCACCACCACCAGCATCATCACGGAGATCGGGTCGATAATAATCCCCATATCAATCGAGACCCCTTTGTAAAATTCAAGCCAGGTTAATTGCAGCAAAACAAATTTCTGGTAAACTCCATCCACTTTACCATATACAAAAAAATATTCATAGGCTGTGTACAAGGCGAGGATGGTAGCTGCCAGCAAGAGGGCAGTTCCGATAAGACCAGCACTTTTCTTAAACAATTTTTGGCCAAATAAGCCCAGCAATAAAAACCCGGCAAGCGGTAATAAAGGGATCAGTGCTATGGTGGTGGCATTAGGCATAGTTGTTTAATACTTTAGGTCTTCCGCATTCCCTACATCGATCGATTGGTGACTCCGGTATAAATTGATAATAATAGCTATGGCCAAAGCTGCTTCAGCGGCGGCAATAGCTATGATAAACACGGTAAAGAACAGCCCGTCCATTTTTTGCGGCCATAGGTATTTATTGAAAGCAATGAAATTCAGGTTCACACTGTTCAATATAAGTTCTATACTCATAAGCATCGTAATAAGATTTCTACGGGTAAGAAAGCCGTACACACCAATAAAGAACAGGGCGGCGCTGATGAATAGTATATGGTATAGTCCGGGTGCCAGCATAATTATTACCGAAAAACGAATAAGGGAAAATAAATTTTGAACAGAGTCCGGTTATTCACTTTCATTTTTATTATTTTTCTTTACTTCATTAAGTTCTTTTTTGTACTGTTTTATTCCTTTCCCGTGTGATCAGGTGAGGATGTTCCTGGTTCATTATCCGTTATTTTCTTTTCTTTCATGGCAATTACAATGCAGCCAATCATCGCTGCCAGTAATAACATACTCACCACTTCAAAGGGTAAAGCATAGCCCTCATCATTCATACTA
Source organism: Chitinophagaceae bacterium (assembly GCA_017882265.1). Lineage (GTDB taxonomy): Bacteria > Bacteroidota > Bacteroidia > Chitinophagales > Chitinophagaceae > JADGPW01. The sequence continues at coordinate 56,080 of JADGPW010000109.1, forward strand.
AGCATTTTTTGTCCGATAGCGGCTACACTTACAGGTACCCCGGTTTCCGCGGGTTCATAAAATGCATGTTGATAAACCTGGATAATAGTGAGTCCAAAGCCACAAAACACAGCTAATGCTGCAAAAAGCTTCCGACCGATCTTTTGTTTTTGTAATTTTTCCCCGGCCTGCTGGGTCAGGAATATGGAGAAAATGATCAGCACCACAATGCCTCCTACATATACCACCACCTGTACAGCGGCTATAAACTGGTAATTAAGCCAGAAATAAAGACCGGCAATACCGATTAAAGTAAACAGCAGGTAAATAGCTGCACGGAAGATCTGGCGGGTTGACACCGATAACACCCCATTGACAAGAGTAAGAGCCGCTAATAAATAAAATATGACAGTTGAACCGTTCATTATTCTACTCCTTCTTTGATTTTTGATCCCGGTTTATTCAGAATTTTAGTCAACTCGCTTCTGTCAAATACACTGTGTTCAAAAGTTTGCGCCATTTTGATAGCATCGGTTGGGCAAGCGATGATACACAGGTTACACATCGTACAAAGCTCCAGGTGATATACAAACTTATCAATGGCTTTTTTCTTTTTCCCATCAGGGGTGATATCAAATTTGGTGATGATCTTGATCGTGGCGTTAGGACAGGCAAGCTCACAGGCGGTACACCCGGTGCAGAGGTGTTCATTGTTCTCATCATGGAGCATCACTACTTCACCTTTAAACCGTTCCGGGAGATGTAATGTATCCTTATTGTCAGGATATTGCTGGGTAATGATCTCTTTATGATGGGTGAAATAATAACCTGTTCTTCGCATACCTTTCAGCAACGATCGCACCGCATTCCAAACATCTTTTATATATTTTACAATAAACATAATTTAAAAATGCCATTTTAATATCGCCATGGCTGTTACCAGTAATAAATTGACCATACTTATGGGTAATAAATATTTCCATTCCAGGTTGAGCAACTGGTCGATCCTTAAACGCGGGAAAGTCCATCTGAACCACATAATGACGAATATCAGGAAGAAGGTTTTTCCAAAGAACCATAAGCTGGAAGGGATATAATCCATCACATGATTGAACCCTGCCCAATGACCAATGTGAAAAGGCATCCAACCGCCCAGGAATAAAGTAGCTCCTATCGCGCAAACAATAAATACATTCACATACTCCGCAAGGAAGAATAAAGCGAATTTCATTCCCGAATATTCAGTATGGAAGCCAGCGGTAAGTTCTGATTCAGCTTCTGCAAGGTCAAAAGGCGCCCGGTTGGTCTCAGCTGTTACTGCGATAATAAAGGTGACAAAAGCGATGACAGCAGGAATATGTCCTTTGAATATCCACCAGCCATCGGCCTGCGATTGTATAATATCAGAAACTCTGAGACTCCCTGTCAGCACGACAATAGATAAAACAGATAGGCCGGCAGATAATTCATAGCTGACGATCTGTGCCCCACTACGCATGGCACCCATGAGAGAGTATTTATTATTACTCGCCCAGCCGGCCATTAATATGCTGATGACCATCATGGATGAAATTGCAGATACATACAGTACCCCGATATTCAGATCCCATAACTGAAAATCTTTGGCAAAAGCGATGGGCGCCATCAGCAGCATGGCTACAATCATGGCAATAAAAGGAGCCAGGTTGAATAAAAGTTTATCGGCTCCGGTAGGAGTTAATCCTTCTTTCACCAATAATTTCAATGTATCGGCTAATGACTGAAACATTCCTTTCGGGCCTACCCGGTTGGGGCCGAGCCGTATCTGCATCCAGGCTGACACTTTTCTTTCCATGATCACCAGCACCAATCCCAGGCCGGCGAATAAACCAATGACGGCAACGCCGGCAATCACCATTTCAATAATGATGGTCAATGTCGGGTTGAAGGTTTGGCTCAACCATTCATGTATACTATTTGATATTCCTGAAAAACTCCACATACCCCCAGCCCCTAAAGGGGAGTTTGATCTTTATTGTTATTAAAACTTATTATCAATCGTCATCATCTGTCAATATCGGGTATTACCAGATCCAATGTTCCCATCATAGCTACCAGGTCACCCAGTTTACTACCCCTGGCGATATGGTCCAGTACAGAAAGATTTGAAAATCCCGGCGAACGGAATTTAATTCTGTAAGGTGTTGTTCCATTTTCACTCACGATATAAACACCGAGTTCTCCACGGGCTGTTTCCACCCTCGAATAATATTCTCCTTTGGGTAATTTTAATACGGCTTTTGTTTTTGCCTGGAAATCTCCTTCAGGTATATTATCTATCAATTGTTCAATAATGCGAATAGATTGCTGCATTTCCCCGATCCGGATCATGTAACGGGCAAATGAATCACCGGCGGATTCCAGCACTTCATCGAACTCCAGCTTATCATATATCTCATAGGGATAAAGTTTCCGGATATCACTGCTTACACCACTACCTCGTGCCGTAGGGCCGGTGCAACCATAAGAAACAGCATCTTCGGGTGATAAATAACCAATCCCTTTCATCCTGTTCTGGAAAATGATATTCCCGGTAACCAACTCATCGTATTCATGGATCTTACGTTTATAGAGCTGAATAAACTCTTTTGTTTTTTTCTGGAAGTCCGGGTGAAGATCTGCCATGACGCCTCCCGGTACGATATAGTTCATGGTCAGCCTGGCCCCGCAGGTATCCTCCATGATGTCATTGATTGTCTCTCTTTCCCGAAATGCATGGAAGAACGGCGTAAAAGCACCCAGGTCCATCGCCATAGCGCCCCACCAAAGTTCATGCGATGCAATTCTGGTCAGTTCATCCATTAGGATCCTTATGACCTGCGCTCGTGGAGGTATTTCCACCTGTAAACCTTTTTCTACACATAAAGCACAAGCATGGTTATTGATATGCGCGGATAAATAATCCATCCGACTGGTCACATAAATGAATTGCCGGTAAGAGAGGCTCTCACACATTTTTTCAATGGAGCGGTGGATATAACCTAAATGAGGCTCTACTTTTTTTATCGTTTCCCCATTCAAGGTAATCACAAGATGCAGCACTCCATGTGTCGCCGGATGTTGCGGACCCACATTGATGACCATATCACCCTCTATTCCTGGTTGCGAAGCATCTTTGATTATTTCTGTTTGCCTGTACATTGAGTATTCAATTGCTATACTTACAACTTTACCATGTTGATCGGGTCTTCAAAATCTTTTCTCATAGGGTTCTTTCCTTCCCATCCGTCCGGAAGTATCAGCAATCGCAGATCCGGGTGGTTTAGAAAATTCACCCCAAACATTTCATACACTTCTCTTTCATGAAAGTCAGCCGTTTTCCATATCCCCGATACGGATTCAATTTGAGGGTTGTTCCTGTCAAGCTTTGATTTAACGACAAGGTTGTGCCGAAATGCTGTCGACGATAAATGATACACCATTGTCAGGTGCGTCTTCCAGTCAATACAGGTCAGGCAAAACAGATAATCAAATAATAGGGAAGCATCATTGCGTAATTGCTGCGCCTGGGCTAACCAGTCTTCTGGCGCCATAGTTATATTGAGCCATTCTCCCCCTTCTTCCACGGGAGCGGAAGGGAATAATTCACCCATCTTTATTTTTAATTCTACTTTTGTCATTAATTCATCGCCATTATAAAATGCTATTCACTCCCCTCCACCTGCTTGGGGATTCTTATTTGTTCCCTGGTCAGCCCGCTTTTTATTTTTTGCTGCAGGGTGATTAATGCATGTAATAAAGCTTCCGGACGTGGGGGACAACCGGCTATATATACATCAACGGGTATCACATGGTCTGCACCTTTTATTACTGAATAGGTGTTATAAAAAAAGGGGCCTCCACTGATGGCACAGGCTCCCATAGCAATGACATATTTGGGATCGGCCATCTGGTCATATAATCTTTTTAATACCGGTCCCATTTTATTGACGATGGTACCCGCGATAATAATAACATCTGCTTGCCTGGGAGTAGCTCTCGCCACTTCAAAACCAAACCTGGAGAAATCATATTTCGCGGAAGCAACCGCCATCATTTCAATACCGCAACAGCTGGTAGCAAATGTCAGGGGCCATAAGGAGTTGGATCTTGCCCAGTTGATAATATTATCCAGTTTACTCAAAACGATCCCGCCACCGGGTGTTTCATGAATTTGCCCGGGAAAAGAAGCTTTCTTTGCTTCTACTCCTCCAGCCGTCGAAATGACTTTCGTGGAGCTATTTAATATGTTTTTTTCTTCACTCATTTAATATTTCAGATTGCATTTTAGCGTGTTATTAAATTCCCCATTTGGGGAACAGGGATTACATCCATTTCAATGCGCCTTTTTTATGAGCATAAAGGAATCCCATAAACAGGATAAAGAAAAAAATGACAATTTCAATAAAAGCTACCCAACCCACGTTTTTAGCCACCACGGCCCATGGATACAGGAAAACAAGTTCCACATCAAAGATCAGGAAGAGGAGGGCAAATAAATAATAGCCAACATTTAATTGTATCCAGGTTTCTCCCTGTGTGGGGATACCACATTCGTAAGGTTCCCCTTTTTGCTTATTGGTGGTGGGTTTTAACACAAACCTGGCAACCAGTATGGCAATTCCTGAGAAAGCAATAGCAGCGATAATCAGAACAATAAGCGATGATGCCCCCATGACCACATTGGTTTGCGCGAATATAGTAACTATGCGTTAAACCCTGATATGACAGTTATCAACGGGTCTCCTGCTTTTTATCAAGCGGCAAATAGCAATGCCCGGATGATCTTATCCATATAACTCTAAATGGATCCATTTATTTTCATAGCCCATTTCCACTATTCTTTTTTGTGCCTCATCAATCATAAGCTTCCATCCACAAAGGAAAAATATGGCAGGCTGATGGTTAGCGCAAAGTTGCTGGTAAATCGGGTGAACATAGCCAAAATGTCCTTCCCAGTGTTGTCTTGAAAGAGTAGGGAGGAAGTGGAAATCTTTTATCTCATTTTGCAATGCATTGATTTCATCATAGTAGAGCAAATCTTCCTTTTTCCTGCAGCCAAAGACCAGGTAAATATTTTTATGTGCGATTTCCTTATTCTTAATATGATGTACCATACTTCGGAAAGGGGCAATGCCGGTACCCGTACAGACCAGGAAAAGATCTTTATCCAGTTTTTCAGGTAACGTAAATACACCCTGTGGACCCCGGAATTTCAACTCAGTACCGACTATCACCTGGTTAAAAAGATATTGTGTTCCGGCCCCGTGCTGGTTAAGTACTACGATCAGTTCAAAAATGGCTGACCCATCCGGCCAGGAAGATATAGAGTAACTTCTCAGGCGTTTATTAACTTTTTCACTTATGGGTAAATCAAGTGTTACAAATTGACCAGGCTGAAAATCAAAGGAAGCTAATTCGGAAACCTTAATCCAGAAACGACGGGTATTTGCTGTCTCGTTTTCTATCTTGATAATAGTGCCTGTCCGCCATGGTTGAAGAGCCATTCGTAAGTGATTTTAATAAAGATAAAACCAATAATACACCTATATGTTCTGAAGTCCGGAAATTATTAACATCATTTTTTGAATAAGAATTATCTTTGACCGCCCGAATGAATTTCGTTTGAAGGGATGCCGCTCATGAGTGTAAGGGATTTGTTGCAACAGTATCAAGACACCCCCCGCCTTTTTCAATTGGCGGACAGGCTCTCTTTTGCCCAGCCTCAAAAAATATTTCTTAAAAACTTACAGGGAAGTTCATCGCAGTTCATAGTAGCCGCTGCTTTTCTTCATCCTTCCTGTTCACAACTGAATCATATTATTGTATTAAATGATGCAGAAGAAGCCGCTTATTTCCATAACACGCTGGAGAACCTGACAGAAGCCCTGGATATTTTTTATTTTCCTTCTTCCTTTAAGAACAGGAAGAATTACCAACTACTGAACTCATCCCATGTCATGCTTCGTACGGAAGCACTGATAAAGATAGCCGGCGCCTTCCCATCTCCCTCAGGAGAATTGGCAGGGGTAAAACGAAAGATCCTGGTTACCTATCCCGAAGCTTTATTTGAAAAAGTAGTATTGCCCGGTACATTAAATTCCAATATCATCTACATTAAGTCGGGCGATACACTGGATGTGGAGCAACTGTTACTGAAACTATCCGGTTATGGCTTTGAAAGAACTGATTTTGTTTATGAACCGGGTCAGTTTGCCATCCGGGGAGGCATTCTTGATATCTATTCTTTTGGCAATGAAAAACCCTATCGTCTTGAATTATTCGGGAATAACATAGACTCGATACGTATTGTGGACCCGGAAACACAGTTGAGTGAAAGAAAACTGCTGCAGGTGAGTATCATTCCAAATGTAGATTCACTTCCAATGGATGGCGGGAACGGGAAAAGAATATCGTTGCTGGAGTTTTTGCCTGCCCATACCGTTGTCTGGATGCAGGATTTTGAAGTATGTAAAGAGAGATTAGCTGATTGCGAGGAGGAACTACATGCTTTTTTGCGGATGCAGGAAGAGTCAGTTATCAGTCGGCAGTCGGCAGGCAGCAGTCGGCAGCCCGCAATCGGTCGGAATGCATTGCCGGATGAGGAGGATCGCCTGGTAAAGAAAAAAATTAGCGTGGATGAGTTTATTGACCCCCATCGGCTGGAAGAGGAACTCTCAAAATATCATCTGGTTGAATTTGGTTACCGGCCTCACCTCGCCACTACTGAAATTGAATTTCACACCAAAGCTCAACCAGCATTCAACCGTCAATTTGATTTATTAATAAAAGACCTCAAAAGCTGGGAGCGTAAAGGTTTTGGACTTTACCTGTTTGCAGATAATCCAAAACAATTGGAAAGGTTGCAAAGCATATTTGATGACCTGCCCGCAAGCCCCGGTGGGAAGGCGGAAATCGTCTTCCATCCGGTTGCTGTATCCATTCACGAAGGCTTTATAGATGAAGACCTAAAGCTTGTTTGCTATACTGATCACCAGGTGTTCCAGCGGTATCATAAATACAAAGTAAAACAAGCCTATAATAAAAATAAGGCGATCACTTTACGAACGCTCCGGGAATTGCAACCGGGCGATTTTGTTACACATATTGATCATGGTGTTGGCATCTTCAGTGGTTTACAAAAGCTGGAAGTGAACGGGCGATTACAGGAAGCCGTCCGGTTGATCTACAGGGATAGTGATATACTTTATGTAAACATCAACTCACTGCACAAGATCGCCAAGTATACCGGGAAGGAAGGAAGTGTACCAAAGGTAAATAAACTGGGAAGCGATGTTTGGAACAGGTTGAAGGAAAAAACCAAATCAAAGGTCAAGGAGATTGCATTTGACCTGATAAAACTATACGCCAAACGAAAGGGACAAAATGGGTTCCGCCATACCCCGGACAATTATATGCAAACCGAGCTCGAAGCTTCTTTCATCTATGAGGATACACCTGACCAGAGTAAAGCTGTAATTGATGTAAAGAAGGATATGGAATCATCATCACCTATGGACCGGCTGGTTTGCGGCGATGTGGGTTTTGGCAAAACAGAGGTAGCTATTCGGGCTGCTTTTAAAACCTGCCTGGATGGGAAACAGGCTGCCATACTTGTTCCCACCACGATTCTTGCCTTTCAGCATTTCCAGACCTTTGGCGAACGGTTGAAAGATTTCCCTGTGACAGTTGATTATATCAACCGGTTTAAATCCACGAAACAGAAAAAAGAAACACTGAAGAAACTGGAAGAAGGGAAAATTGATATCCTGATCGGGACACATGCTATTCTTGGGAAAGAAGTAAAGTTCAAAGACCTGGGCTTACTGGTTGTGGATGAAGAGCAAAAATTTGGTGTGGGGCATAAAGAAAAGATCAAAACATTACGTACCTCCGTTGACTGTTTGACCTTAACAGCTACACCTATCCCCAGGACATTGCAGTTTAGCCTGATGGGAGCAAGGGATCTCAGCATCATCAATACGCCGCCCCCTAACCGGCAACCCATACAAACCGAAGTGATGGTCTATAATGAAGACCTTATCCGGGAGGCTATTTATTTTGAAACGGAACGGGGCGGCCAGGTTTTTTTTATTTTTAACCGTATTGCTGGTTTAGCGGAAATGGCTGCTATTATCCAGGGACTTTGTCCTGACCTGAGCATCGGGTATGCACATGGTCAAATGGAAGGTCATGAACTGGAAGAAAGGATCCTGGATTTTATTGATAAGAAGTACGATGTATTGGTATGTACGAATATCGTGGAAAGTGGTGTTGATATTCCGAATGTGAATACGATCATCATTAATAATGCACACCAGTTTGGATTAAGCGATCTGCACCAGTTAAGAGGAAGAGTGGGACGAAGCAACCGAAAAGCATTTTGTTACCTGCTGGCGCCACCCATGAGCACTTTACCTAATGATGCCAGAAAAAGATTGCAAACCCTGGAACAGCACAGTGAACTGGGCAGTGGGTTCCAGATTGCAATGAGGGACCTGGATATACGGGGTGCTGGTAATTTATTAGGAGGCGAGCAAAGCGGTTTTATGGCGGAAATTGGCTTTGAAATGTACCAGAAGATATTAGATGAAGCGATACGCGAATTAAAAAGAACTGAATTCAAAGAATTATTCAAAGAAGAGATCGCCAGGCAGGACGATTTTGTACAGGATTGTACCATAGACACCGATCTCGAAATCCTGATACCCGATGATTATGTAGAAAGTATTGCCGAACGTTTGTCACTATACCAACGCCTGGATAATTGCGAAACGGAGGAAGACCTGCAGCTCATACACAAAGAACTCGGGGACAGATTTGGTTCTTTGCCGCAACCCGTGAATGATCTTTTTATGACCGTTCGCTGCCGTAAGCTGGCTGTAGGGCTTGGGTTTGAAAAAATGTCGTTGAAAGAAAAAATACTGCGCTGTTATTTCATCAACAGACCCGATTCTCCTTATTTCGAATCAGCAACTTTCCAAAAAATACTCGTGTACCTGCAAATGGAAACCAACAAAGCCACGCTCAAGCAAAATGGTCGGTTGTTCATCCTGATCGTCAAGAACATACAAAACATGAAAGAGATGCATCAGTTTCTAAATGATATGTACGAGTATTGTTTTGCCACTACCGCCCAAGTCAAATAATCATATTGGATATATGGGATCATTTAATTCATGGCTACTGTCATATAACCCATATGACCAATTTGACTTATATGACCTTTATGACTTGACGGGGCTGCCTGACAGTATTGTCATTATCAACAATTTGTTTTATTTTTAGTGCTTAGTTTTAGTCACTATGAAACCCAATCCAATACCTCTGATAGCTGCAATGCTGCTTTTCTCCCTGTCGATGGCAGCGCAGGATGATTCCCGGTATAAATTACTTCTCAAAAGCGGAACTTTCATTCCCGAAAAAAATATTAGTCCCGAAAAACTGGACCTGTTTAACCGTAAAGCGGTGACAATAGCAGGAAAAACTTTCGCTGTTCTCCAGTTTGAACATATTCCGACAACAGAAGAGAGACAACAACTACTACAGGCAGGTATAGAGTTGCTGGAATATATACCCAACAACGCATATTCTATAACCATAACCGGATCGCTGGACCCTGCCATCCTGGCTCAGGTAAAAGCAAGGGCTGTGATTGACCTTTTGCCTGAACAAAAAATGCAGCCGGAATTAGCGAAAGGCAATTTTCCTGACTGGTCAGTGAAAGTAGCAGGCACCCTGGATGTATGGATCAGTTTCCCAAAATCATTTTCTTATGAAAGGGTCAAGCAGGAATTGCGGATCAGGAATTTTGATATTACCGGGGAGAGTTATAAAAATTACCGCATTGTCGCACTTCGCATAGCGGCGATGCGGTTGAATGAACTGGCCTCATTGCCATTCATTGAATATGTGCAGCCGGCTCCACATGAAGATCAGCCGCTTAATTATAATAGCAAATTCGCTTCAAGAGCCAATATGTTGAATGCCTCCCTGTCAGTAGGGGGAAGGGACCTTAAAGGGGAAGGAGTTGTTGTAGGTATTGGTGATAACGGCGACGTTCAATCCCATATTGATTTTACCGGGCGCATAATAAACCGTGCCGCGGAAATTTTCAGGGGTCATGCTTCGCATGTTACAGGTACGATTGGGGGGGCAGGCCTTATCGAAGAATTATATAAAGGGTATGCACCCAAGGCAACATTGATCAGCCAGCTTTATTCCAATATCTATACTTATGCCCCGGCGTATGTTCAGGATTATGGAATGGTTATTACCAACAATTCCTACGGTAGTGTGGAGAACGATTGCTTTTATAGCGGATTTTACGACCTCTCCTCCCGAATCCTTGATCAGCAGGCATTTGATCTTCCGGAATTACAACATGTGTTTGCGGCCGGGAATGATGGTGATAAATCATGTGCGCCTTATCCTCTGGGATTCAAAACAGTATTAGGCGGGTTTCAATCGGCAAAAAATGTGTTGACAGTGGGCAGTACAGATTATAAAGAGGACCTGAGCGGATTCTCCAGTAAGGGACCTGTAAAAGACGGTCGCCTTAAGCCGGAAATAATGTCCCAGGGTGAATTTGTAGCCTCTACCTGGGTAAATAATCTATACAGTTATGATAACGGGACCAGCATGGCAGCTCCGGGAGTATCAGGCGGCCTTGCATTATTAGTTCAGAGGTACCGTCAATTAAATGGCGGAACAAATCCCAAAAGTGGTTTAATGAAAGCCCTGTTGTGTAATGGCAGTTCTGACAGAGGAAATGATGGCCCGGATTACAGTTATGGCTTTGGAAGCATGAATCTTCTGCGGTCAATTACCATGTTGGAGAACGGCAATTATTTTAGTTCTACAGTTGCAAACAGCGTAACTAATTCACAGACCATATCAGTTCCGGCTAACACTTCCCGGCTTAAGGTGTTATTGTATTGGCCGGACCCGCCTGCATCCTTATTATCCAGCAAGACCCTGGTGAATGATCTCGATCTTTCCATCATTACGCCGGCAATCGCTACTGTTTTACCCAGGATACTTGATACAGCCAATATAAGTGCTACTGCAGGTATGGGCACGGATCATATTAATAATATTGAACAGGTTACTATAAACAACCCTGTAGCCGGAAATTATTCTTTAAAAGTAACCGGGAATAATATCACACAAAATCCTTCCCAGGTATATTACTTAGTCTATGATATTATTCCTCAAAGTTTGGTCTTAACCAATCCCATTGGGGGAGAATCGTGGGTGCCAACAAGTTCGCCATATGACACGATGTATGTACAATGGGATTCTTACGACGACCCTCCCAATATGTTTACATTGGAGTTTTCAAGTGATAATGGAACAAGCTGGACAACACTTAGCAGTACAATACCTGCGACCAGTCATGTTTTTAATTGGGCTGTGCCTAATATCCCTACAGAACAGGCAAAGCTGAGAATAACAAAGAATGGAACCGGACTGACCCAGACCAGTAACGCCTTTACAATAAGTGCCAGGCCGACTCTTTCTCTGGCACCTACGCAATGTGAAGGGTATATTGCTATGAATTGGACAGCCATTACAGGTGCCACCGATTATGAAGTAATGATGCTTCGGGGGGATGATATGGTTTCGATGGCCACCACGACAGCTTTAACCTACACTTTCAGCGGTTTGTCAAAAGATACGCTGTATTGGGTCACGGTCAGAGCCAGGATAAATGGAAAACCCGGAAGACGGGCAACTGCTATTTCAAGACAACCCAATTCCGGGACATGCTCAGGATCAATTTCTGATAATGACCTCGAAGTTGCTGCCATTATTTCACCCGCTTCATCAGGCAGGAAATTCACCTTATCTGAATTATCAGGTAGTACACCCGTTACCATTCGTATCAGGAACCTGGATGACATTGCCTCAACTGATGATATCGTCGTTAGTTATTCTATCAATGGCGGGGCCGCGGTGACAGAAACCATCAATAGTAGTAGTTCTCCAACTTCAACGATCAGAGCAGGTGGGACTATTGATTATACATTCCTTACGAATGCCAACCTGGCTGCAGCAGGTACCTATAGTATTGAAGTGATAGCTCAAAAAGGCTCCGATCCCGTGACTGCCAACAACCGGCTTGTCAGAGTTTTCAAACAACTGGATAATCAACCTATCACAGCGGCTGATCTTCCATGGGTAGATAATTTTGAGACTGCGACCGTTCAAACTGTTTATGGACCTCAGATGGGCCTGGATGGAAGGGACCGGTATGATTTTGTCAATTCAACCCCTTATGGAAGATTACGGACATTTATAAACACGGGTATTGCTTATTCCGGAAGCAAAGCGGTTTCCCTGGATGCTGACCGGTATGTAAATACAGGAAATACAGATTCATTGACCGGAACTTTTAACCTGGGTAGTTTTAATGCGGGTACAAAAGATATCCGTCTTGATTTTCGGTATAAGAACCATGGACAAAAAACGAATGCAGCCAATAAAGTTTGGCTCAGGGGTAACGAATCCTCACCCTGGATACAAGCCTATGACCTGTTTGGCAATCAAAATGATCCGGGCAGCTATAAGAGATCTTCGAGTATTGAATTATCAAGATTGCTGGGCAATAACGGGCAGAATTTTTCTTCCAGTTTCCAGGTTCGATGGGGACAATACGGAGTTCACCAGGCAACAGATGACCAGGATAGCGCAGGATATACATTCGATGACATCAGGTTATATGAAGCTGCGAATGATGTACAGATGGTAAGCATTGATGGACCTGTGGGATATAGTTGCGACCTGAGCGCAACGGTCCCTGTAAAAATTACGGTCAGGAACAGTACCAATACCACCTTAAATTCAATTCCAGTTAAATTCAGGGTGGATGGCGGTGCTTTTATCACAAATGAAATGATCCCTTCCATTACATCCAATTCTTCTGTACAATATACTTTCATCAGTACCGCCAATCTATCAGCACCCGGAAATCATAATATTGATGCCGTGATTGGATACCCCGGTGATTCATTCAATGATAATGATACGGCAACTATTTCCGTGGTGAGCTTACCGCTGATTACCAGTTTTCCCTATATACAAAACTTTGAATTGGATAATGGATCCTGGTATACACAGGGAGATAAAACTTCATGGCAATATGGGACACCCGCTTCCCCAAAAATTAACCGGGCGGCCAGTGGAAGTAAAGCCTGGAAAACTAACCTCGCTGGCTATTATAACGACGACGAACTATCTTACCTCTATTCGCCATGTTTTGATATTACCGGCATGACAAATCCTACTCTAAGTTTCAGTCTGGCTTTAAATACCGAGGATTGCGGCGCTGACTTGTGTGATGGCGCCTGGGTTGAATACTCACCCGATGAAATAACCTGGACAAAGCTGGGTGCTTATGGCCAGGGTACAAATTGGTACAATAAGAATTATTCTGGTAACCAGCTGTGGAGCCAGCAGGATTATACACGGTGGCATGTAGCGACTACTTCTTTGCCAACGGGTCCCAGCCGGTTACGGCTAAGGTTTGTATTTAATTCAGATGGCGGAGTAAACAAAGATGGAATAGCCATTGACGATATCCACATTTATGATAATGTATTTGGTATTTATGACGGTGTAACGATGGGGTCTCCTGTCACCCAGAATATTCCGGGTGGATCAGGGTGGGTGGATTTTACATACGGGGGCAAACTGGTAGCTTCTGTGAAATCTCCTGTGCAGGCAATGGGTAATACCGATGTACAGGCCTATATATATACAGGCCCGGTACGTACGAATAATGGTGAATATTATCATAACAGGAACATTACGATAAAACCAACTACAGTCGGTCTTACTGACTCGGCGTCGGTTCGTTTTTATTTCCTTGATGCCGAAACGGAAACCCTGATCAACGCTACAGGCTGCCCCAATTGTATCAAACCCTCGACAGCCTATGACCTGGGGGTTTCAAAATACAGCGATCCGAATGATAATTTTGAGAATGGAACTATAATAGATAATAACCAGGGTTCCTGGTTATTCATTAACTCATCTAAAGCCGTCAAAGTTCCGTTTGACAAAGGTTATTATGCTGAATTCAAAGTGAAGGATTTTTCAGAATTCTGGTTAAGTAATAGTGTGTTGAGTAGCAGCCAGCCCCTGCCGGTTCAGCTTATTGACTTTTCGGCCAGGCGGAAATCACCTTCCAAAGATGTGTTGACAGAATGGACCACGGCCTTTACCTATAATGTAAACCGGTTTGAAGTGGAAGTAGCCAGGGGCAATTTGCTTTACCAGCAGAACCTTTTTTCAAAAATCGGGGAAGTAAGCAGCCCTGGCAATTTAACCGGTCAGCAGAATTACGAGTTTACCGATAAAGAAAATAACAAATCGGGGGTTCGATATTACCGGTTAAAGATCATTGATAATGATGGCCACTTTAGCTACTCTGCCATCCGGGCAGTAGTGTTTAATGACATAATAAATTGGCAGCTTACTCCTAATCCTTCTACGGGTATTTTTTACCTGGGTTACCAGGCAGGCGGCGGAGAATTAATAACGGCGACTGTATATGATGTAAATGGGAAAAAGGTTAAGGAGTACCGTTCCACGGCCAATGGATTTGAGCAAAAGATCGGGATTGATTTACAGGAGCAAAAATTTGCCCCAGGTCTTTATTTGTTGGAAGCAGTAGCCGGAAACAGCAAACAATCGTTTAAACTGGTCAAACAATAAAAACCCGGTTCACTTGAAGCAAACCGGGATCTATTTTCAAAATACTTGGGTAGTTTTCACCAGCCTTGTTTAGCAATACCAGCTTTAATTGCTGCCATAGCTTTTTCGGCATTTACAAGGGTGGTAAGTTTGTTGCCCTTACCATCATCCCCCTGCACCATATAGGCGCCTTTTGCAGTCTTTTTGATAACGGCATTGAGGACAGGAACGCCCTTTTCTTTGGTTTTTACGTTGTAAGCGGTAAGTTGAACGTCAGACATGGTCAATAGTTTTTGAGTTAGTAATACCTGAAATTAAGCATTCTGGCGGGTTTTAAACGGGAAAATTTACCGGGTGCCATAAAAAAGCCCCGCAGATGCAGGGCTAACTCATTTATTCTGAATAACTTAAATCTTATACATCTAATTTGGCATACCGGGCATGACTCTCGATAAATTCCCTTCTTGGAGCCACTTCATCGCCCATCAGCATACTGAAGATTCGATCAGCTTCTGCGGCACTTTCTATGGTAACCTGCTTTAAAGTTCGGGTATCAGGATTCATGGTTGTCTCCCAAAGCTGGTCGGCATTCATCTCTCCAAGGCCTTTGTATCGCTGTACACCAACCGAATCGTCTTTTCCGCCACCTAATTTTTCCACCCATACTTTTCGTTGTTCTTCATTCCAGGCATAAGACTGTTCTTTTCCCTTTTTTACCAGGTAAAGAGGCGGTTGGGCAATATAAATATAGCCTTGCTCTACCAGTTCGGTCATATAACGGTAAATAAAGGTCAGGATAAGCGTGGCAATATGTGAACCGTCCACATCCGCATCGGTCATTATGATGAGTTTGTGATAACGTAGTTTAGAAATATTTAATGCTTTGAGGTCGTCTGTTGTGCCCACCGTTACCCCGAGGGCCGTGTACATATTGCGGATCTCTTCATTTTCATAGATCTTGTGTTCCATTGCTTTTTCCACGTTCAGGATCTTACCTCTCAACGGAAGGATAGCTTGGAAACTCCTGTCCCGGCCCTGCTTGGCCGTGCCACCTGCAGAATCACCCTCTACCAGGAATAATTCACAACGTTCCGGATCACGATCAGAGCAATCAGCCAGTTTACCCGGTAAACCTCCGCCACTTAAAACCGATTTACGCTGTACCAGTTCTCTTGCTTTTCTTGCGGCGGCCCTTGCCTGAGCAGCCAGGATTACCTTAGAGACAATGTTCTTTGCCTCCCTTGGATTTTCTTCCAGGTAAGCTTCGAGGACTTTTGATACAGTTGAATCCACTACCCCCATAACTTCATTGTTGCCTAATTTGGTTTTGGTTTGTCCTTCAAACTGGGGTTCGGGAACTTTTACCGAAATGATAGCACTCAGCCCTTCGCGAAAATCATCGCCTTCTATCTGCACTTTAGCTTTTTCAAACAAACCCTGTTTGTCACCATAACTTTTGAATACCCGGGTCAGGGCACGGCGAAAACCTGAAACATGGGTGCCTCCTTCAATTGTATTGATGTTGTTAACGTAGGAGTAAATATGCTCATTGTAACTGTCGTTATAGCTTAAGGCAACTTCCACCACCACGTTCGTATTTTCGTCACGGCCTTCTACAAAGATCACTTTGGGAATAAGAGAATTCCGTCCTGCGTTCTTATCCAGCATCTCAACAAATTCAGTGATGCCACCTTCGCTGTAAAAGATATTGGAGTAGATGGATCCATCTTCTTCTTTTTCTCTTTCATCCTGTAAGATGATGCGAACACCTTTATTAAGATAAGATAGTTCTCGAAGACGGCTTTCTAAAATATCCTTGTTAAAAACCAAGGTAATAAAGATGGAATCATCTGGCCAGAAACGAACTTTGGTTCCGGTCGTATCGCTTTTTCCAATTTCCCGGACAGGATATTGTGGTACCCCGATCTTATATTCCTGTTCAAATACTTTTCCGTCACGGTTAACGGTAACCTGCAGCAGCTTGCTCAGTGCATTTACACAACTGACCCCTACACCATGCAAACCACCTGATACTTTGTAGGAGCCTTTATCAAATTTGCCACCCGCATGAAGCACGGTCATTACGATTTCGAGAGCGGAACGTTTTTCCTTTGTATTCATGCCCGTCGGTATACCACGGCCATCGTCTTCTACTGAAACAGAATTGTCTTCGTGTATCGTTACGGTAATGTTTTTACAAAAGCCCGCCAGGGCTTCATCGACAGAATTGTCCACCACTTCGTAAACGAGGTGATGCAAACCTTTCACGCCAATGTCGCCAATATACATCGCCGGGCGTTTGCGAACGGCTTCCAAACCTTCTAAAACCTGGATACTGTCTGCACTATAATTAGCCGAAATGGCGGCCGCTTTTTCTTTAGCTTCTGTGGTCATAATAATGATAAATCCTTCGTAATAAAATGTGCCGAAGGCATCCCTTCGGTGAATACTTTGAAATGCTGGCAAATGTACGAAAATAAGGGCTTCTGGCCCGTTTTAATAAGGGCTTTTTTGCCAAAATGAAGACAAAATATGTAGGTTGAAAATTACCCGTTTTTCTTCCCGGAACTGAGATGTTGAAGGATATTTACCGTTTGACGATCTGGGCCACCAGGTCGGCTTCTGTACATAGTTTATTACCAACATAAACGGATCCTCTCATTTCGCAAATGCCCCTTCGGATGGGAGCTGATAATTCCATTTTTAGTAACATAGTATCGCCGGGTTTAACCATATGTTTGAACTTGCAATTGTCGATTTTAAGGAAATAGGTATCATACTGACCTTCCCCTGCCAGGTTAATGGCCAATATCCCTCCGCATTGTGCCAGCGCTTCTACCTGCAATACACCCGGCATAATTGGGTTACCGGGAAAATGGCCCATAAAGAACCATTCATTGAAGGTGACATTTTTTACACCTACAATATGTGCATCACCCAGTTCAATGATTTTATCAATAAGCAGGAAAGGGTAGCGATGGGGTAATCTTTTTTCAATGAATTGCTGGTCGTATACGGCTGGTTTTGTAGGATCGTAAACCGGCACACCTTTATTCTGCTTACTTTTTTTGATATGTTGCTTGATCTTTTTGGCAAATTCAACATTGCTGCTATGGCCCGGGCGATTAGCAATAATATGTCCCTTGATTGGATAACCGATCAGGGCCAGATCACCCACCACATCCAGTAATTTATGGCGGGCGGGCTCATTAGGAAATCGTAATTCAAGATTATTCAGGTATCCTTCACTCTTTACCTCAATATCTTCTTTATTAAATATCTTTTTCAACCGCCGCATCTCATTTTCATCCATCTTTTTATCGACAATGACAATAGCATTGTTCAGGTGACCGCCTTTAATAAGATTATTATCGAGCAACATTTCGAGTTCATGCAAAAAGCAGAACGTACGGGAAGGTGCGATCTCTTTGCTGAAATCCCTGATATGCCTGAGTCCGGCATATTGCGTACTAAGCACCGGTGAATTGAAATCGATCATGGTGGTGACCTGGTATTCGGCAGCCGGCATCGCTATCAATTCCACATTCTTGGTCTCATCATAATAGTAAATGTTTTCATCGATTTTATACCAGGATTTGGTCGCATCCTGTTCAACGACCCCTGCTTCTTCGATCAATTCAATAAACGGCAATGAACTTCCATCCATGATGGGCATTTCAGGCCCGTTTACCTGGAGCAGGCAATTATCGACTCCCATACCAACCAATGCCGCCAGTACATGTTCGACGGTACTGACTTTAGTGCCATTACTTTCCAAAGTAGTACCGCGACTTACATCTGTTACCAGGTCGCAGTCGGCTTTGATGATCGGCTGGTTAGGCAGGTCAATGCGCTGAAACTGGAAACCAAAACCCGGTATAGCCGGGTTTAGGGTCAGGTTGGCCATAACACCGGTATGTAATCCGGTGCCTGAAATACTGACAGCCTCTTTGAGTGTATGCTGTTTATCAGAATTGAAAAAACTGGGCATATTACCAGCAATATAAGTTTTATTTTCTGTGGAGGAAATCATGAAGGCAAATATAAGGTTTACCCGGAAGCCGGGTATTTTGTGTCAAATGATCCGGTAATTCCTGTACTCGAATAATCGTTTACCAGTCAACTTTTCAATTCGGTATAGTAAACGGTTCCTGGCAGAAAATCGCTTCTTCCGCAGGTCAAAATTTGCCTCCCAGTTTCTTTCAGCAATTCTTTTCTGCATAACTGCCGGATGGGTGCCGTTGAATAAGGTTAGGGAGTCAACATCCTTTGAATAATCAAACTGGTCTGTATCGGTAAGTTTTCGCGGGATATATTCTTCCCCATCCCAGAATCCGTAAAAATTACCAAGCTTTTCCAGGTGTGTTCGCGGATGGCGGACCCAACCGTAATGATAGATTACTGCATTAATGAGTTTCACCGCCAGTTTTTTATTCTGCCTGGTTCGGAAACCCTGGGCATCCCTATAAGAAATAATGTTACCATTATTACGGATCAATCTTATTTCATGATTATACCAGCGCCTTGAATCCCCCGTATAATCATAGGTTCCGTAAAAGTGTACATATTTAAAAACAAATCCTTCTACCTTTTTATCATTGGCGTATTGACTGGCTGCTTTTACTATCACATCGAGGTATTTCTCATGCACCACTTCATCTGCTTGCAGGTAAAAGGCCCAGTCATATCCGGGCGGAATATGGCTTAATGCTTTGTCTGTTTCTGCGGCTAATGCCCTGCCGCCTTCTTTCAGGGTATCGTCCCAAACAGAATGAAAGACCTTTATTTTAGGAGAACCAATGGATTCGATGAGCTGTAAAGTGCCATCATTGCAGTTGCCAACAACAACGATGAATTCATCAACAATGGGAAGAAGAGAAGTAATGGATTCAGTTACAGGGAAATCAAATTTTACCGCATCACGAATAAAAGTGAAACCGCAAATTTTCATGTAGAAATAATTGTTCTGATGCTAAGATACTTTCTCAGCGATTAACTTCCTAACAAGGGTCTCAAGTTCTTTAATTCTTTTCTCCATCTCCGGCAGGTTACGGGCAATTGCCATACTCCGCATTGCCTTTGTATAATCATATGCATTTGTTCCGGTTACAGAAACACCTGCTGTTTGTATTGATTTGTTCACCCCACTTTGTCCATTGATCTTTACATTGTCAGCAATATTGATATGACCCGCAAGACCCGCCTGCCC
Organism: Chitinophagaceae bacterium; assembly: GCA_017882265.1. GTDB lineage: Bacteria > Bacteroidota > Bacteroidia > Chitinophagales > Chitinophagaceae > JADGPW01. Next base: position 75,986 of record JADGPW010000109.1, read on the forward strand.
ACCGATAATGACACCACTGCCAATTTTAGTACTACCGCTTACTCCGGCTTGTGCAGCAATGGCAGAATTATTACCTACTTCTACATTATGAGCTATCATTATCAGGTTGTCGAGTTTGGCACCAGACCTGATGATAGTTGAACCTATAGTAGCCCTGTCGATAGTGGTGTTAGCACCGATCTCCACATGATCTTCAATCACCACATTCCCGATCTGCGGTATTTTTTGAAAACCTCCATCCGATTGCGGAGCAAATCCAAAACCATCGCTGCCGATAACCGCACCGGCATGAATAGTAGTATCACTTCCGATTTTGCAGTCATGATAGATCTTTACTCCCGGATGAATAATACTGTTATCTCCAATCGTCACATTATCTCCAATATAGGCATGAGGAAAAATTTTGGTGTTGTTACCCAGTTTTACCTGTTCACCCAGGTAAGTAAATGCCCCGATAAAGACATTCTCTCCATACGAAGCTGATTTGGAAATATAACTGGGCTGCTGAATGCCTGATAACTGCTGCGTTATTATTTCCTGGTATTTGCCCAGCAATATCGCAAAGGCCAGGTAAGCGTCCGGTACCCGGATTAAGGTTGAATGAATGGGCTGCTTCAGTTCGTAGGCTTCGCTGATGATGATAACTGATGCTTTTGTGCTGTATAAAAATTCTTCGTATTTGGGGTTGGCAAAAAAGGTGAGCTGTCTTTCTTTTGCATCTTCAATTTTTCCAAATGAATCAATAGCGGCATTTTTATCACCGGTTATTTTACCATTGATGATCTGAGCTATTTGGTTAGCGGTAAATGTCATAGTATAAGTCAGTGAGTCAGTAAGTCAGTAAGTCGGTGAGGGTACCTTCAAATTTTAAAAGACCTCACTGTCCCACTGACTCACTGACTGGTCTTCCAGTAACAAATGTAATGTTTTTTAATAGTGGCGCTCAGGTTCTGTTGTATCAGCGCATTGTCAACTTTTGAAATGTCTTTTGTTGTTCCGTCTTTGAATAAAATAGTAATGCGTTCATCCCCGGGATCATAGGTGGTGTTGCTGGCTACTCCCGTGAATACAAAATAATCGGCATCTTTTTCATTAATGCCCAGGGCTGCCATCACTTCTTCTTTTTTTCGATTTACCAGTTCTTCGTCAAAAGGTTCGACCTGCAGTTTTACCTTGAACAGATTTCTATTCATTAAAGAACGGCAAAGCGCTCCCAATATTTTGTCAGTATGCCGGCTCCAGTTTTTTATCGTGGTCATAATATCATGATCATCGAGGCGACAGAAAGCATCCAGGTGTTCTTCAATAGGGGCGTGGGTTTGTAAAAAAAAATTCAATTCATCGGTCGCCGCGACGGTATTGATTCCCTGTGCCAGCAATTCTTTAGCCCGGCGGATGATCTTTACCAGCATCATTTCAGCGCTTAATACCGTTTTATGTAAGTAAACCTGCCAGTACATAAGACGACGGGATACCAGGAATTTTTCGATAGAATAGATCGCTTTTTCTTCCACCATCAGTTCGCCATCTTTCACGGTTAGCATTTTGATGATGCGATCGTACCCGATTACGCCCTCGGCCACCCCTGTAAAAAAACTATCGCGGTTCAGATAGTCCATCCTGTCCACATCCAATTGTCCGGATACCAATTGGTAAAGGAATTTCTTGGGATAATTATTGGTAAAGATGTCAAGGGCTGTCTGAAGCTGTCCGTTAAACTCTTTGTTTAATTTGCGTATTAGTAATATGGAGATGGTTTCATGCTGCACATCTTTTATGAGTTCGTTTTCCAGGGCATGTGAAAAAGGCCCGTGACCCACATCGTGTAATAATATCGCTAGCTTGGCCCCCAGTTCCTCCTCGTCCGAAATAACCACTCCTTTACCTTTCAATTCAAACAAAGCCATGTTCATCAAATGGTATGCCCCGAGCGAATGAAGTAACCTTGAATGTACTGCCCCCGGATACACCAGGTGGGCAAAAGCCATCTGGTGAATATTTCGCAGCCGCTGGTAGATGGGGTGAGAGATGATCTGCAGTACCAGGGGATGATCAATGGTAATAAAACCATATACCGGGTCGTTGATGATCTTGCGGGTCGTTGGCATTGCTGTTGTGTTTTTGTTAAAGACACGGTATGTCTAACGATCAAAAGTACAAAGCGAGTAGTTAATAGGCTATTTTTGTTGCTGGTTGCGAATGGGTCAGGCAGTTACAAATACTTTTACTGTATCGTAATTACTCTTGTAACTGCCAGACCAGTAAACCGAAAACAAGTAACCAGCAACAAGCATATGGCTGTAGCAAAAATTATCTGGGTAGATGACGAAATAGAAAGCCTTCAATCACAGAAATTATTCCTGGAAAATAAAGGGTACGAAGTACAAACGTTTACTAATGGGTTTGATGCTATTGATTTTGTAAAAGAAAACCCCGTTGATGTGGTTTTGATCGATGAAAGCATGCCGGGGATCACCGGGCTGGAAACACTGGCCAAGATCAAGGAGATAAATCAGTCTTTGCCGGTAGTCCTCATCACGAAGAATGAAACGGAGAATTTAATGGATGATGCCATTGGCTCACAGATAAGTGATTATTTGATAAAACCCGTAAATCCCAACCAGGTCTGGTTAAGTCTCAAAAAGATCATCGATAACAGGCGACTGGTGGCAGAAAAAACCACCACGGCATATCAGCAACAGTTTCGTCACCTGTTCACTGCCTTGAACAGTAATCCTGATTATAATGAATGGATGGAGATTTACAGGAAATTGGTGTACTGGGAACTGGAAATGGAAAAAAGCGATAGCCCGGAAATGCAGGAGGTATTGCAGAGCCAGAAAAGTGAGGCTAATACTGAATTCTTCAAGTTTGTTTCAAGGAACTATACCAGTTGGATTTCACCCAAGGGTACAGATGGACCTGTGATGAGCCATACCCTGATGAAATTTAAAGTGCTTCCGCATTTGGAAAAAGGAATACCCCTTTTCTTTATCCTGATTGATAATCTCCGGTTCGATCAGTGGAAAGCTATACAGCCCATATTCTCAGAAACCTTCCGTATCCTGGAAGAGGAAAGCTTTTATAGTATCCTTCCTACGGCTACCCAGTATTGCCGAAACGCTATCTTTTCCGGGTTGCTGCCCGTGGATATTGAAAAGCAATTCCCGTTACAGTGGAAGAATGATGAAGAAGAAGGTGGAAAGAACCTGCATGAAGAGGAATTTTTAAGGGCCCAGTTGAAGAGATTGGGAAAAGGAGACCTGAAAGTCTCCTATACCAAGGTGGTCAATAACCAGGCCGGGCTGGATCTCGTGAATAATATTCATAACCTGTTGAATAACGATCTGAATGTGATCGTATACAATTTTGTGGATATGCTGAGTCACGCGAGAACGGAAATGGAGGTCCTGAAAGAACTCGCCGGTGATGAGATGAGTTACCGGAGTATTACGGCTTCCTGGTTTGAACATTCACCTCTCCACCAGGCATTGAAAAAAATTGCAGATAAAAATATCAAGATCGTATTAGCAACCGATCATGGCAGTGTAAGGGTGAAGACTCCGTACAAGGTTGTGGGGGATAAGCAAACCACCACCAATCTTCGTTATAAACATGGCCGCAACCTGAATTATGAACCTAAGGAGGTGCTCGCTTTCCGCGATCCCAGGGAAGCGGGCTTGCCGGTACCCACCATAAATTCATCTTTCATCTTTGCCAAGGAAGACAGTTTCCTATGTTATCCTAACAATTATAATTATTACGTTAATTATTACAAGAATACTTTTCAACACGGCGGGGTAAGCCTGGAGGAAATGATCGTGCCGGTCATAAAAATGCAGAGTAAGTAACTCCTGTCCTCTGCCTCAGGCCGAAGAATCTGGGTTTACCTGCTTTGTGGCCAACAAATGTATTATAAGCTCCTGTGGAATTTGTGAGACCGGCACTATCTCCGATAAATGTATTATAACGGGCATCAAAAGCCGTAGATGAGGATGTATTTAACCCCGCCTTTATTCCCAAAAAACATTATGAAGGTTATCATCTATTTTACCTGCCAATAAGTTATTTGCTCTGAAATTCAATGGCTGGTTGTCACTGGTGCCAAGAAAATGTAGCGCGGGATTGGTCGCACTATTACCTGTCAGGTTCCATCCTTTTGTATCAGACAAAAGGTTTTGCCATTGGGTTCCATCCCAGAAATAAAAACCAATGCCGCCTTCCGCCTGTAATAGCTGCATTCGTATTCCATACCAGTAATCCTGCCGCGGGAGATGTTACCGGTGCGGCGGTCGCGATATTTGTTATTGAAATACGTGGAACCAGCATACCCTTGTCCGTGACTGTTATATCCAGACGGGCACTGGCATCGGGTGATAAGGTGCCGATACCTATATTATTCTGAGCTATCCCTAAAAAAAAGTAAAAACACCCAACCCATAAAACAAGGATCTTTCTCATAACAAATATTTTAATCTCAAAATTCTCAGGTGCTTGCCCCTGGGTGGACCATGGAGCGTGGGTTCCTGGGTCCAGGGCTTGCCCTGGGTTGAATACCTTTTATTTTAGAATTAAAAGTTAGAAAATGGTATACCAAATTACACAAACAGGATGATAATAGGAAAATAGCCCGAAGCAAAAAATGATGTTGAAGTTTGTGGAAAATTTATATTCTGCAACTGTTGATCTTGTAGTAATTTTGTTTTTGGTTGATAATCAGAAACTAATATGAGATATACGCAAACTACTCTTGATAAATTAGAGGCCATCCCTGAACAGGCAGGGTATGTCCTGCGCTATGAAAAAGGCACTTTTCAAAGTGGGTACTGCATTTTGGAAGAAAAAAAAGTTGTAGTACTCAATAAATTCCTGCCTACGGAAGGACGTATCAACACCTTATTCGACCTGATCCCCCAATTAGATATCAATACAGAACTTCTGACAGAAGAGTCAAAAAGACTGTATATGGATATTATCTCCAAGCTTGAGGCTGAGGAAAACTGAATGTTAATTGGTGACTGTTAAATAAGAGGCAGCTACCTTTGCATTTAATAGTTGGCATTTAACACCTAACATGTAAGGCTTGTGTACCCCCCGCTTAAAATAACTTTTCTTGGTAGCGGCACCAGCAGCGGTGTACCGATGATCGGTTGTGATTGTGAAGTCTGTACTTCGCCGGATAAAAAAGATAAACGTCTTCGTTCAAGTATACTCGTTCAATCAGCTAACACGACGCTGGTGGTAGATACCGGCCCTGATTTTCGTTACCAGATGCTGAGGCAAAAAATTAAACATCTGGATGCCGTAGTATTCACTCATCCGCATAAAGATCACCTGGCGGGCCTGGATGATGTAAAAGCGTTCAATTTCCTTAATAAAAAACCCATGGACGTTTATGCTGATTCATTAACTGAAGAGGCATTGCGCCGGGATTTTTATTATGCTTTTTCCGATACGAAGTACCCCGGGATCCCTGAATTGAATCTGAATACCATCACGCTTGAACCTTTCCTGGTTGGTGATATTCCGATCGTACCCATCCTGGTCTGGCATATGAAAATGCCGGTCATGGGTTTCCGGTTTGGCCCTTTTACCTATATCACCGATGCTAACCGTATTGAAGAAGCAGAAAAGGAAAAAATCAGGGGGAGTGAAGTAGTTGTCCTGAATGCCCTTCGCAAAACAAAACATATTTCCCATTTTACTCTTGATGAAGCAACGGCTATGGCAAAGGAATTAAAGATTCCTGTTGCTTATTTCACGCATATATCACATCAACTGGGCCTTCATAAAGAAATCGAATCAGCACTTCCGGAGGGTATGCATCTGGCTTATGATGGGTTGGAGCTTAAATTTGGATAGAAATAAATGGTTTCGAAAGATCATGTATAACCTAACCTGTCTATTTCCTCATTAAACCTATACAAAGAATAGTATTATAGATTGATCATATTTTCATTAATTTAGTATAAATATCTGGTTATTTTAAGGTTATGATTAGGTTTATTTGCTGAGAAAAATATAGCAAGAACTTATGATAACCCTAAGATGATTTATATTTCAATGATACTTTAAACATAGATGAAGTTTGTCCGCTTATACTGAAGCAAATGCAGGCTTACTGAGGTTATTATTATCCCCTAAAAGGCATTAACCCCACCTAATCAGTGAAGGGGAAGGCAGTAAGAAATCATAAATTGAAAATCAACTCCCTCCCGTCATTTCACCCTGATACCTGCTCGTACATTAGTTCCCGGGAAGTAGTGCTAACGGTTGTTAGTTTAATTAGAATTTCCATTATATTGCACCGCCTTTAATGATTGCGTAATGATTGCTTGCTAATTATAATTATTCAAAGGCCCAAGACTGTGCCACCCCTTCCGATTGCCTCGGAACCAGGAGTGGCATAGTTATTAAAGAACTCATTAACGATTCTATTTTTTATGAATTTCCAAATTGCTGAACTCACCCAACAGGTTGCTCAAACTACCCGAGATTTTGCACAAAAACATATTAAACCTCATGTGATGGAATGGGACGAGAGTCAGGAATTTCCTCTCCGGGTTTTTAAAGAAATGGGAAAGCTGGGATTAATGGGGGTATTGGTACCAGAAGGGTATGGCGGTGCTGGGCTTGGTTATTTTGAATACAAAACAATAATCGAGGAGATCGCAAAAGTCTGCGGTTCGATAGGGTTAAGTTTGGCAGCACACAATTCTCTTTGTACCGGCCACATCATGAGCTTTGGTAATGAAGATCAAAAAAGAAAGTATTTACCAAAACTGGCCTCCGCAGAATGGATAGGCGCCTGGGGACTGACGGAAGCCAATACCGGCAGTGATGCGGGCAATATGAAATGCACCGCTGTGAAACAGGGTACTGACTGGATCATTAATGGAACCAAGAATTTTATTACCCATGGCAAATCAGGTGATGTGGCAGTAGTGGTTTGCCGGACCGGTGAGCCAAGAGCAAAAAATAATTCAACCTCGTTCGTGGTGGAAAAAGGAACCGAGGGTTTCCGGGCAGGAAAGAAGGAAAATAAGCTGGGTATGCGAGCCAGTGAAACCGCCGAAATGGTCTTTGATGATTGTCGCATTCCCGATACCAATCGTTTAGGAAAAGAAGGTGATGGGTTTAAACAGGCCATGCAGGTACTGGATGGCGGAAGGATCTCCATCGCTTCTCTTTCCTTGGGCATTGCGAAGGGAGCTTATGAAGCCGCATTACAATATTCCCAGGAAAGACATCAATTTGACCAGCCTATTTCCGGGTTCCAGGGCATTTCCTTCAAGCTGGCCGATATGGCCACTGAAATTGCCGCCGCTGAACTATTGATCCTGCAGGCCTGTGACCTGAAGAACCGTAAGCAACCCATGACCAGGGAAGCGGCAATGGCAAAATATTATGCCAGTGAAGTAGCTGTTAGAACAGCCAATGATGCCGTACAGATATTTGGCGGTTATGGATACACCAAAGATTTTCCGGTGGAAAAATTTTATAGAGATGCCAAGTTATGTACGATCGGGGAGGGAACAAGTGAGGTACAGAAAATGGTTATTTCGAGGGAAGTATTGAAATAGATAATAGTGAACAGATAACAGATAATAGTTCCTTCAATTGAAATGCCATTTAACGGTCCCGTCCCGTCTTTCTTATATAGAGGTGATTCAACCATCATTCCATAGGCTTTAACTACATAGTCAAATGGATAAATAGAAATACACGCATTACATTCTATGTAAAAATCTATATTTCCTCTCTCATCTCACTTCCTGCATATCCACCAACTTCCTATAAAACCCGTTCGCTGCCAGCAACTGCTCATGCGTCCCTCTTTCAACGATCTTTCCTTTTTGTAAAACAATGATCTCATCCGCATGACGGATGGTGGAGAGCCGGTGCGCAATGACGATGCTTGTCCTGTTCTGCATCATATTATTGATAGCATCCTGCACCAGCCTTTCACTTTCGGTATCCAGGGATGAAGTAGCTTCATCCAGGATAAGTATCGGCGGATTTTTTAATACCGCCCTGGCAATAGTTAACCGTTGTCTTTCCCCCCCACTGATTTTGCTGCCCCGGTCACCGATATTGCTTTTATAACCGCCTTCTTTTTTTATGATAAAATCATGGGCATTGGCAATTTTTGCCGCCTCTATTATCTGTTCTTCCGAGGCATCCTGTTGTCCCAACGCGATATTACGGGCAATCGTATCATTAAATAATATCGGTTCCTGCGTTACGATACTCATCAGGTTCCGGACAGAATGCAGGGAATAATCTTTGATATTTATTCCATCGATCAATACCTCGCCGCCAGTCACATCATGAAAACGTGGAACCAGATCCGCTAAAGTTGATTTCCCGGCGCCGGAGGATCCTACAAGCGCAATCGTTTTTCCTTTTGCCACTGTAAGATCAATATTATCAAGGATAATGGTCTCATCATAGGCAAAACCCACATTCCTGAATTCTATAGCAGAAGTAAAAACATTTAACTGTTTACCTGTTGGGTTATCATCTACCGTGATAGGAGTTTTCAGGATCTCTTCGATCCTGTTAATGGCCGCAGCACCTTTCCGCATATTACTGAAGGAAGTGGATAATGCTTTAGCAGGGTTGATGATATTATAAAAAATACCAAGAAAACCCAGAAAGGCAGAGGCTTCCAGCAATTGGTGCTTTAATACCAATCTTCCCCCGTAATA
>JADGPW010000110.1 GCA_017882265.1 Chitinophagaceae bacterium
GGTTTCTGTATAGTTGATACAGGTATCGTGGTTGTCACCGAAGTTCCAGCAGACACGGGATGGTTTGCGGTTATTATTATGTTGCGGTAATGCCTGGAAATAGGTTTGTAAAGAAGTAGGTGATGTTTGAATCCTAACAAAATCGGCATGGCAGGTATCAGGCCTTGCGATCTCGATGGTTTTACACTTACTGGCTTCACAACCGCCGAAGTAAAGAATATTCACACAAACCTGGTAAGTGCCGGGAGCATTATATGTGTGGCTGACAAGATACTGACCGGTAAAGGTTTCTGTATAGTTGATACAGGTATCGTGGTTGTCACCGAAGTTCCAGCAGACACGGGATGGCTTGCGGTTATTATTATGCTGTGGTAATGCATTGAAATAGGCATGTAAAGGGTTGGCTCCTGCAGCAACAGGAATTCTTTCGAAATCTGCATGACAGGTATCAGGTCTTCCAACCAGGATCGCATGACAATTACTGGCTTCACAGCCGCCGAAGTACAATATATGCACACATACCTGGTATGTACCCGGTACATTATATCCATGGCTTACAACATACTGCCCGGTATAGGTTTCAGTATAATAGATACAGGTATCCCGGTTATCACCAAAGGTCCAGCAGACCCGTGATGGCTTGCGGTTATTATTATGTTGTGGTAATGCCTGGAAATAGCATTGTAAAGAAGTGGGCGAGGTAGTTAGTTTTACAAAATCTGCATGACAGGTATCAGGCCTTGCGATCTCGGCAGGCTTACACTTACTGGCCTCGCAATCGCCAAAGTACAGGATATTCACGCATACCTGGTAGGTGCCGGGGGCATTATACCTATGGCTTACAGTATACAGGCCCGTATAAGTTTCTGTATAATTGATACAGGTATCGTGGTTATCACCGAAGTTCCAGCATACGCGGGATGGCTTGCGGTTATTATTATGTTGTGGTAATGCATTGAAATAAGCGAGCAAAGGATTAGCTGTTCCTGATAAGGGAAGCCTTTCAAAGTCAGCATGGCAGGTATCGGGTCTTCCTACCTGGATTGCGTGACAATTACTGGCATCACAACCGCCGAAATAAAGGATATTCACACATACCTGGTAGGTACCTGGTGTACTATAGCCATGGTTGACAACATACTGCCCGGTATAGGTTTCAGTATAATTGATACAGGTATCCCGGTTATCGCCAAAGGTCCAGCAGATACGGGATGGTTTACGGTTATTATTATGTTGTGGTAATGCCTGGAAATAGCTTTGTAAAGAAGTGGGCGCAGGCTGAATTCTAACAAAATCTGCATGGCAGGTATCAGGCCTTGCGATCACGATAGGCTTACAATTACTGGCCTCACAACCGCCGAAGTAAAGGATATTCACACATACCTGGTAAGTGCCGGGAGCATTATATCTATGGCTGACAGCATAGATACCGGTATAGGTTTCTGTATAATTGATACAGGTATCATGGTTATCACCGAAGTTCCAGCAGACGCGGGATGGTTTCCGGTTATTATTGTGTTGTGGTAATGCATTGAAATAAGCGAGCAAAGGATTAGTTGTTCCTGATACAGGAAGCCTTTCAAAATCAGCATGGCATGTATCAGGATTTCCAACCTGGATAGATTTACACTTTGTAGCTTCACAACCACCATAATAGAGGATATCAACGCATACCTGGTATAACCCTGCATGGCTGTAAGTATGTGGAACAGTGTATTGGCCTACATAGATATTCAGATAATTAATACAGGTATCTCTGCCATCTCCAAATGTCCAGCAAATACGATTGGGCTTTTTATTGTTATTATGCCATGGCAGCGCTTTATAGACAACTGTCAGCGGATTGGTGGTGGATGTTACAGGAATTCTTTCAAAATCTGCGCGGCAACTATCAGGGGGGCCTACCAGAACATTATGACAACTTTGGGCCTCGCAACCTCCATCATAAAGAATATCTACACATACATTATAATTTCCGGCCATTGCATATAAATGGTAAACTGCATATACCCCGGTATAGGTGGTCAAATACTGGATGCATGTATCCCGGCCATCACCAAATGTCCAGCATATTCTTACCGGTTTCTTATTTTGACTATGTAAGGGTTGGGCAATAAAATATTTTCCCAATGCAGTCGGACTTCCCGTGGGAGATTCAAAATTAGCCTGGCAGGTTGCAGTTTCTATGACGACTGTTTTGCAGATCTCAGCAGACAACACTGAGTCTCCTGAATTTGTCATGTACCGGTATATTCTCAGGCATACATTATACGTTCCGGCAGAAGAATAATGGTGTTGAGTTCCCTGAAGTGGGGGGGTCATTTGAACAGTACCATCGCCAAAACTCCAGAATGCATTACGCAATCCAGGCTCATTTCCCAACACTGAGGTATTTACAAAAAGAACGTTGTTGTTTGGGACATCAATAGTGAAACTGAAATTGGCTACATCAGGGGTAAGGGGACGGGCGTTCACTGATATTGAAGCCATTATAGCGACAACAAAACCAGCAAACAAAGGATAAAGTTTTCTCATAATTTACATTTTTCGGTGATTAAATGTTCTTACGACAGGGTTGGGACTCATGGCAGGGTTTGTGACCCCGTTTAAGCAGCGAGGTTTAAATAAAAGCTAAAATATTTTCACTAAGGAAAACTACGATATACCTCGTTGGTGTTCAATGATGAACTGGATAAGTTCCTCTAAGGAAAATTCGATCCTGGATAAGGCATCCGATATATCGTCCCTGTTTACCTGGGCGGCAAAAGAGGGGGCTTTTAAACGTTTTAGAACGCTTTTTACCTCCAGCCCCTCGTAGCGGGTGGGGCGGATCAGGGCGGCCGCATGTATAAAGCCCGAGAGTTCATCAATGGCATAGATCATTTTATCCATTTTACTTACCGGATCTACTCCAAAATAGCCGGGGCCATGCGAAGCGATACATTGAATTATTTCCGGGTCAATATTGCGCTGCTCCAGTTCTTCAATAATGATTCGACAATGATCGTCCGGATATTTTTCCCAATCAGCATCATGCAGCAACCCGGCCAGTTCCCATTTTAATGCAGTTTGTTCATCCACCTTTTCTTTTTCAAGGGCCCATGCTTTCATCACGGCGGCTACCTGTTTCATATGAAGGCGTAGTCGTTCATTCGGGACCCAATCATTTAATAATTTATGAGCTTCTTCCAGTGGCATTATATTACCGGCATTTTTTGAGTCGCCAAAAACGGATCGGCCAAGTAGATGAGTTGCCATTTCTGATAATTAGGTCATAAATATAAGAGTGATTTTCAGCATTTAAACCAAACGGGTTGGGAATTTTAAAATCAGAAATGAATTTATAACTCTCTTATTTCACTCCCACATAACTTTGCAAGCATGTCAAATCAGGGAAATTAAAATTCAATCGCTTCCTCCAAACAGGGATCTTATGGATGAAACAAAATACAGAGGGATGATCACATTTGTTAATTACGAGAAACATTTTGTGACGATCAGCTATTTGCAAAATAACAAATCAAAATCGGTCAATTGTAATACAGGTTCCGGGAATAAGGACAAAAAGGTTCATTATTTTCGGGTAGCTGACGAAGTCAGTTTTCAACTCACTTTATCAGACAGGGGCGATAAAATGACAGCTCACCAGGTGAAATTTCTTTATAATCCCGTGTTGGATCTGTTGATCCGGAAATCAGCCACCGAAAACCGGTTTACCGGCTACCTGAAAAAAATTAACGACCGGCTTTTTGTAAAAGAATGGGAGAGTTATCTTTTCTTTCCGTTATTGGTATCGCCCTGGGAAAAGCCACCGGTTGAAACAGCGGGTAATGAAGCTATCAGTTTCAGCTTATTGAATATGGATAAACCGGGTAGCCTATCAGCAGAACTTTTTTCTCATAACTATATTCCTGAGTACCGGGCGGCGTTTCAACATTATGAAAATGCGGTTGTCGTGGAAGCAACTATTTATAAAATATCACCACATGCTATATATGTTAATCTGTTCAATAATAAAATACAGGCAAAAATTAAAATAATCGACGGTAAACTGAAAGAAGGAGATACACTCCAGGTGATCATTACTCACCTGACCAATACGCGGATCGTTATTGAACAGGTTGCAAATACATAAACCATGTCACTAAAAATAACCGGGAAACTTCCATCGGGGAAACATTTGGAACGTTTACAAAAATCGCCGAACTATAAACAAAAGGGCTTTGAAAATTTGTCACCCACCCCGATGAAGGCGGAAGGCGTCTCCTATTGGAAAATGATGAAAGAATTTTTCAAAAAGCATCCTGGCAGAGCGCCATCGGTTAAATTACCTTTTGTAAAAACCGATCTGAAGAAATTGAATTTACCAGGACCCGTTATAATATGGTTTGGCCATTCTTCTTATTTCATTCATATTCAGAATAAGAGCTTTCTAATTGACCCGGTATTCAGTGGGAATGCAGCCCCGGTATCATTTATGGTAAAAGCTTTTCCCGGAAGCAATGAATACAAGGCAAATGATATGCCTGCTATTGATTATCTTATTTTAACGCATGATCATTATGATCATCTTGACTTTAGAACTATCCGGAAACTTAGAAACAAAGTAAATAAGATATATTGTTCACTTGGCATTAGCGCTCATTTAAAATACTGGGGCGTTGATGAGAGCCAGATCACGGAGATGGACTGGTGGGAATCACAGCAAGTTGATGCAGATATACATTTGATGGCTGCACCGGCACGCCATTTTTCCGGAAGAGGTATAAAACGTGCACAAACACTCTGGTCGTCATTTATTCTGAAAACATCCCAACATAACTTATTCCTTGGAGGAGATTCAGGTTACGATAGTCATTTTAAGGAAATAGGTGAAAAATACGGGCCCTTTGATATTGCCATCCTGGAAGCTGGCCAGTATAATAGTATGTGGCCGCTCATACATATGATGCCGGAGGAAACTGTCCAGGCGGCTAAAGATTTAAAAGCAAAAATATTATTACCTGTTCATTGGGGCAAGTTCATGCTAAGTATGCATCCCTGGAACGAACCTATTAAAAGAGTTTTGGCAAAAGCAGAAGATTTACAGGTTTCTGTGGTAACCCCAAAAATTGGGGAATCACTTACTATTGATGGGGATTTTAAAAGTTCTGATTGGTGGGATATATGATTTTTGTCCATAGTTTGTTTTCTTTGTCAATAGCTCCGCGGGAATATAATGAACCTTGCTGAACTTACGGATCATTTTCATCGAAGGAGTCTGCTTATTGTTTGGGGACCCTTTTAAAATTTCTTTATCGACCTACTCTCTTTTGAAATACGTCGGCTATTTTCATACGGGTCGTAAAAATTAGTCAAAATATATATTGTAAATCAATTAATTACAAAGGCGCGATTAAAAATTACTTCCCTTTATTTTAGGTTCTGATTTTTCTCATACATATCTTTGCCACCCCAAAAACAGCTACAAAATAAATAAACCTGAGCTGCCGGGGAACAGATTGAGGGATAGCTCAACCTGATCATTTTTTTAACTGCTGAATGGATGAACTAAACACTCATACCGAACAGCCAAAAGCATTCTTTCATGAGTAAACTACATTTCACAACAAAACATGCGAACGAGGCTACCGTTCAACGTACCTGGTATGTTGTTGACGGTACTAATCAAACCGTTGGGCGTATGTGTGCCAGGATTGCCGCGATACTTCGAGGTAAGAATAAAGCATACTACACCCCACACGTTGACACCGGCGATTATATCGTAGTGATCAACTGCGAAAAAGTTGTTTTCACCGGGAAAAAACTTGAACAGAAAATGTATGACCACTACACGGGTTATCCTGGCGGACTTAAAGAAGAAGCCGCGGAGAATCTTCAAAAACGTCGGCCTGAAGTGGTTATCGAAAGAGCCGTAAAAGGAATGCTTCCCAAAAATCGTTTGGGACGTAAGATGTACAAAAAATTATTCGTGTATGTTGGGGATAAGCATCCGCATGTGGCTCAACGACCTAAAGAACTTAAATTCTAAAAACAGTTACGAGCTATTAGCTATGAGCAGCGAGCCAAAGTCTCTACGCTCACAAAGCACAGCTCACAGCTAAAAAAACAAAAAATGGAAAAACAAAGAACCGGAGTCGGTCGTCGTAAAGAAGCTGTGACAAGGGTCTTTCTGACCAAGGGAGATGGTAAGATCACAGTTAACGATAAAGACTATAAAGCCTATTTTTCACTGGTGTACCTGCAAAACCAGGTAGAACGTCCGTTTAAAACAATTGATGCCGTTGGCAAATTTGATGTTAAAATCAATGCAGCGGGTGGCGGTGTAAAAGGACAGGCCGAAGCAGCTATGCTGGGGATTTCCCGCATATTGGTTGAAATGAACCCGGATTTTCGTCCTGCATTAAAAGCAGCCGGTCTCTTAAAAAGAGATCCCCGATCTGTGGAACGTAAGAAGTTTGGTCATAAGAAAGCAAGAAAAAGCTACCAGTTTAGTAAACGTTAAGGAAAGTTACGAGCTATGAGCTTTGGGTATCAATCTCACAGTTCAAAAATCAAAGCTCACTGCTACAACAATAACTAATAACATTAAGAAAGTATAAAAAATGGAAAATAATACATCCTTACAACAGCAACTTCTCGAGGCGGGTGTTCATTTCGGTCACCTGAAGAAGAAGTGGAATCCCAAGATGTTACCTTACATCTTTGCCGAGAAAAAAGGTATTCATATCATTGATCTTAACAAAACGGTTGAGTGTTTGCAGGAAACGGCTGCTGTCATGAAACAGATCGCCCGCAGTGGTAAGAAGATCCTGTTTGTAGGAACCAAAAAACAGGCAAAGGATATTGTAAACGAATGTGCCCGCCGGGTCAATATGCCATTTGTTACCGAACGTTGGCTGGGAGGCATGCTTACTAATTTCAATACAGTGCGTAAGAGCGTAAAGAAGATGCAGAGCATAGAAAAAATGCTGGGTGACGGTTCTTTCGATAATATTACCAAAAAAGAGCGATTAACCTTGAGCCGGGACAGGGATAAAATGGATAAAGTATTAGGTGGCATTTCTCAGCTTGGCCGCGTGCCGGCAGCTTTATTTATCGTGGATATCGGCCATGAACATATTGCGCTGGCGGAGGCAAAACGTCTGGGGATCCAGACATTTGGTGTGGTAGATACCAATTGTGATCCCAATAAAGTTGATTTCTGTATCCCGGCCAATGATGATGCAACAAAATCGATTGCCATTATTTCTAATTACCTGACAGCTGCAATTGCCGAAGGTTTGGCAGAACGCCAGGCTGCAAAAGATGATGAGGTGGAAGAAACAACAGGAGACGATAATGAAAAGAGGGCAGCCAGGATGGAAGCTGAAGCACAGGCAGAGGCCGCCCGCGGTCGTGGAGCCCGTGGAGCCCGGGGAGGCACAGGCGGTGGGCCCGGAGCTGGTGGGGGACAAAGACGACGTACCACCGGTGGCGGTGGTCAAAGAGGTGGCAGTGGAAGTGGAGGGGGGAGACGATAGGACACCCCCTAACCCCCTAAAGGGGGAATTGCGAAGACACTTCAATATTTGTAAAGTTCTTAAATCCGCTATGGTGGATTTGAGGTAAAAATTTAAACATGTCAACAGTAACAATAAGCGCACAGGATATAAATAAACTTCGCCAGGCTACGGGCGCTGGCATGATGGATTGCCGTAAGGCATTAACGGAAACTAATGGTGATTTTGAAGCAGCCATTGATTGGTTGCGTAAGCAAGGTCAGAAGGTGGCAGCAAAAAGAGGGGACCGGGAAGCCAAAGAAGGCGTGGTTATCGCTAAAACAACGGCTGATCATAAAACCGGGATGGTTATTTGTGTAAGCTGCGAAACAGATTTCGTTTCTAAAAATGCGGACTTTGTTGCCTTCGGTCAACGTATAGCTGATGCAGCGATTGAAAATAATGTAAGATCCCTGGAAGAGCTGAATAATACACCAGTTAATGGCGGAACGGTAGCCGACCTTGTAAATGACAAGCTGGCTGCTATTGGTGAAAAGATCGGGGTTACCAAATTCCAAAGAATAGAAGCTCCTTATGTTGCTTCTTATATACATGGTGCTTACCGCATTGGTGTGCTGGTAGGTTTAAGCAAAGAAGCTCCTGAAGCAGGAAAAGATATTGCAATGCAGATCGCAGCCTTAAACCCTGTTGCTGTCGATGCAGCGAGTGTACCGGCCGAAACTATTGCAAGGGAAAAAGACATCATCATGGAACTGATGAAGCAGGATCCAAAAATGGCGGGAAAACCGGATGAAATGCTGGCAAAGATCGCTGAAGGTAAAATGGGAGCATTTTTCAAGGAACAAACATTGACCGCGCAGTCATTTGTAAAAGATTCCGGTAAAACAGTGGCTGATTATCTGAAAGAAGCCGGTGATGTGAAAGTGCTCGAGTTTAAACGTGTGGCGTTGGGGTAAGGGTATAAAATTTTAATGATATTATCAGGCGTTCCGGGTTACCCGGAACGCTTTTTTTGTGATGGCATTGTAGCCGAAGCATTGTCACAACGGGCAATGCGAGGGGCAGAATCCCCTATCTTCGCAGCGAAAATTTGTAATACATGCTGCCTAAATACAAGCGAATTCTACTCAAACTTTCCGGTGAATCTTTAATGGGGGATAAAAATTTTGGTTTTGATAACGCGGTAATAGCCCAATACGCACAGGACATCAAGTCCATTACCGAACTGGGAGTACAGGTGGCAATCGTCATCGGCGGAGGAAATATTTACCGGGGTATGAATGAAGCAGAGACGGGGATTGAAAGAGCACATGGAGACTATATGGGTATGCTGGCTACAGTGATCAATGGTATGGCCCTGCAGGCAGGATTGGAGAAAGTGGGTGTGTACACACGCCTGCAGAGCGCCATTAAGATGGAACAGATCGCCGAACCCTATATTCGCCGCCGGGCTATCCGTCACCTTGAAAAAGGACGGGTAGTGATCTTTGGGGCCGGAACAGGCAATCCCTACTTTACAACCGATACAGCCGGTTCACTCCGTGCCATAGAGATAAACGCCGACGTTATATTAAAGGGGACAAGGGTAGATGGTATATATTCTGCTGACCCTGAAAAAGACCCCTCGGCTACAAAATACAATGTCGTTACTTTCCAGGAATGTCTCTCTAAAAATCTCCGGATAATGGACATGACAGCCTTTACTCTCTGTATGGAAAACAATCTCCCTATTATTGTTTTTGACATGAACAAAGAAAGCAACCTGCGCCGGGTGGTTACCGGTGAAAAAGTGGGCACCCTGGTTAAGGGGTAATAGTTTTTTGGTTAAATGCCACTATAGTAAAATTACTTGTTAAAAATTCGGGGCTTCCTATGTACGCCTGTGAAGAACTATTGATAACTGTCTGGGTATTTTTCGATAGTTTTCAAACCAGTTTAACGCCGTTTATGGAGACCCTTTCCTTTTCTATTGTGGGAATTATTGTTTTAATGGCGGGGGCCATTACCCTGGGCATCACCATTCATTTTTTTATTGTCTGGCGTCGTTCGGTAAAACCATCTTCTTCAACTCCCTCTCAAAAGCCCGTTAAAGACATTGAAGAATGGAAACTAAGGTATTTCAATGATATTGAACTCCGGGATAAAGAGATTACAAGTTTGAAACAACGATTAGCGGGTATAGAAGAAGACAACAATATTAATTCTATTGAAGCCGCAGAAATGCGCAAGTTGAATAAAAAGCTGCAGGCGGAGCTCGGATCCATTCGTACGGCCACACCACAAGGAATGGAAAAACCAGGTTATATTGAGCAGCTTCGGCAGGCACAAAGCGGATTGCTTGAACATAATGAAAAGATCAACCAGCTGCTCGGTCAAATAGACCTTGCTAAAGAAACGGAAGAAAAGCAACAGGAAATACTGAAGACAAATGAAGAACTGGCTAATCAGGTTGATGAACTGAAATCCCTGCTTGCCCAAAAAGAAAAAGAGATCAGCAATACACGGCAGAAGGAGCATCTGACAAGTGAAATGACATCTATGCTGGACAGTGCTTACAGCGAGTTCAAAGTGCTGCAGGAAAAAATCAGGAAACTGGAGAGCCAGGTTAGCGTATCCAAACGGAATAACCTGGATTATGAAGACCTCAAGGAGGGATATTATAAAACGACCCAGGATTTTGAAGAGCAGAAATTAAAGTACCAGGCTGTTATCACAGAGAATCAGCACTTACAGGCCGAACTTGCTGAAACCGAAGACAAACTAAGCGAGGCAAATTTTCAACGTCAGCAGTTACAAAAAAAAGTTGCCTACCTGGAAGAATTAAATAATGATATGCAGGCGGTGGCCGAAACCAATAAGAAACTGGAAGGGCAATTAAAACGTGTTGGTGAATTGGAAAGTATGCTGAATGTGGTGGCGGAAGAAAGAGATGACCTGGCAAGAAAACAAATAGGAGCCTCGTAAGAGGTCTGAAATAAATTGAATGCCCGGTTCCTTCGCTGGAACCGGGCTTTTTTCATTTGCTTCGCGATCATCCGCTAAATTTGCATTTAAACGGGATGATTTATGGGTGGTACTATTGCTGACATCAGGAAGAGCTATTCTCAAAAGAAATTAACGGAAAAAAATGTGGATGCCAACCCTATGAAACAATTTGCCAAATGGTGGAAACAGGCAGTAGCTTCGAAAATTGAGGAAGTGAATGCGATGGTGCTGGCCACGGCATCTTCCGACGGGATTCCTTCCGCGAGAATTGTATTATTAAAAGATGTGGATGAAAATGGTTTTAGCTTTTTTACGAATTACAACAGTTTTAAAGGATTGCAACTGGCAGAAAACCCCAAAGCCTGTCTTGTCTTTTTCTGGAAAGAGCTGGAAAGACAGGTTCGGATCACCGGATTGGTTGAGAAATTAAGTCCGCGGACCAGTGAAGATTATTTTCAATCCAGGCCAAAAGGCAGCCAGCTTGGCGCTGTCATTTCCCCGCAAAGTCAGGTAATTGAAAGTCGTGAATGGTTGGATGGAAAGTATAAAGAATTGAAGGCAGTATTTAAAAATCAAATTATCCCAAGACCGGTACACTGGGGCGGGTATATTGTAAAACCAGTCATCATGGAATTTTGGCAGGGCAGGCCAAGTCGTTTACATGACAGGCTACAGTACACAATGGATGATAATGGCACCTGGAAAATAGAGCGCCTGGCGCCCTAGGAGGAATTTGGAATTAGGAATTTGCAGAATACCCAAACAGGAAGAAAAGTTCGAATTTGATACCTAATTTCCAATTACAAATTCCTATTTTTTCTTATCAGCCGCTTTCTTCGCAGCAGGTTTTGTCACCGGCCTGCTTTTCCCGAAAGAACCTTTAAACCGTTTGCCTTTGGCCGTTTTTTTATCTCCTCTACCCATAAATTTGGTTTTAATGATCAGGAAGGTAACATGAAATTGCGTTGTGAAAAAAAACTCCGTCCCGCATTATGCGGGATGGAGCTTTTTTAATGCAGTACAGGATGCAATTACAATTTGCCGGAAAGTTCTTTACCGGCCTTGAATTTAGCAACTTTTCTTGCTTTGATCTTAATGGTTTCGCCGGTTTGAGGGTTGCGACCGTTACGGGCAGCTCTTTTTGATACAGAAAAAGTACCAAACCCTACCAATGTAACTTTGCCACCACCTTTCAGTGTTTTTGTAACTGCTTCAACAAAAGAATCCAGGGCAGCATTTGCCTGTGTCTTGGTAACGCCGGCATCGTCGGCCACCTTTGCGATTAATTCAGCTTTGTTCATGATTTGTAATTTTTAATGTTTTAGTAACCCGACAAATTTATATGCTTTTTCATTCCAACAAAATCTTTTTATTTGTTTTAGGTGTTTTTACAAGTAGCCCGAATCCGTATGGGGCAAGGATTTTAACGCGTGGGGGGTAAAATAAGGCCAAAACAATGGGATATTAGATCTCGTCAAACCCTTGCCCATTATGCGTTTCAAGGCATCCTTAGGAAATCCTTGCCAGTAAAGGGTTTGGGAAGAATATACAACTGTTTTTTCACCTGTAAAATAAAAATAAATCTTTTGCACACTCAATGCACAACCTCCATAACCGTGCGAAATGCAATGAATTTGTTACCCCAACGGTCCCTTGCTTTTTTCCGTAATAAGGGTGCTGTTTCTTCAATATAACGGGTATAATCATCAAGGGATGAGGCAAAATATTGTACAACATAAGTGATGCCATCCTCTTCTTCCTGTTCAAGTAAGCGAAACAATTTATATTCCTTAAAACAGCCTGATGCCATTACGTCAGGAATATGTTCCTTTCGTTGCCATTCGATCCAATCCTTTTCAATTTCAGGAATCACCTTGACCGTGATATTATATACAAACATGGATCACAATTTAATATCAATATACACGGGACAATGATCGCTATGCTTCACATCATGATAGATGTCTGCGTCTTTTATATTTTTTTTAAGGGGCCTGGTTACAGTAATATAATCGATCCGCCAGCCTTTGTTCTGCAAACGTACGGTGGGGAACCGCTGGCTCCACCAACTATACCTGTGCGGTTCAGGATGAAATTCACGGAAGGTATCGATCCAGTCATTGTCCAGGAATTTTGTCATCCAGGCTCTTTCTTCCTGTAAAAACCCCGATGAATTCTTATTCCCTTTTGGATCATGAATATCAATTTCTTTATGGGCGATATTGTAATCGCCGCAAAGGATCAGCTTGGGATGATTTTTCTTGAGTTTATTCAGGTAAACATTGAATTCATCCAACCATACATATTTAAATTGTTGGCGTTCATCGCCACTGGTGCCTGAAGGGAAATAGGCGTTGATAAGACGGGTATCACCAAAATCCAGTTGGATGACCCTTCCTTCATCGTCGCTTACTTTATGACCCGTGCCATATTCCACATGATCCGGTTTGATCTTCGTGAAAACGGCCACTCCGCTATACCCCTTTTTTTGTGCACTATACCAGAAATCAAAGTAACCCAGGTCATGAAATAGTTTATGATCGACATTCTCTTTCATGGCTTTCGTTTCCTGTACGCAAATCACGTCAGCAGGATTGGTTTTGAGCCAGTCCACAAAACCCTTATTGAGTGCGGATCTTATACCGTTTACATTATAGCTGATGATACGCATTGCATTATTGTTTAAATTGGAAAGCAATTTACATTTTAGTATGGAAGCAACAACAAAACAAAGCGCCGCGGTAATTATTCCTCCCAAAGAACAGGTCTATCTTGAAGGTCCCAAAAGCCGTGGGTATGAACTGGTATTTGCCTGGCGGGTATTCTGGCAATTTATCAAAGGATTCAGAAAACTACATTTTGTCGGACCTTGTATGACTGTATTTGGATCCGCCCGGTTCAAAGAAGACCATCCCTACTATATTCAGGCAAGAGAATTTGGTAAACGAATTGCCGGACTGGGCTTTACTACCATGACCGGTGGTGGACCCGGCATCATGGAAGCTGCTAACCGGGGCGCTTTTGAAAATGGAGGGAAATCGGTGGGCTGCAATATCCGGCTTCCTTTTGAACAATTGGCAAATCCGTATACGCAAACATCAATGACGTTTGAACACTTTTTTGTGCGGAAAGTGTTACTGGTGAAATATTCGTATGCCTTTATCATCATGCCGGGAGGATTTGGAACCATGGATGAATTTTTTGAAACATTGACGTTGGTGCAAACAAAAAGTATCAACCAGTTCCCGATCGTTTTGTTTGGAAAAGAATATTACAAACCTATGCTGGAGGATATTGAATGGATGGTATCACAGGGTACTATTTCAAAGGAGGACTTGAACCTGGTGCTTACTACCGACAGTGTGGATGAAGCCATGGCTCATATAGGTAACTATATCAACACTAATTATAAAGTACGGCCAAGAAAACGCTTATGGTGGTTGTTTGAAAAGCGTTGAACCTAATGTGTACTAGTTACATTATCTCCTTAACTTTACGGAAGTGAGTCACCCGATAGCTATCGGGTTTGAATGGCATCCCGCATTTTGCGGGACGGAGTAAGCAGGGAATATCTTTGGGCATTAAACCTCTGTGTTTTCTGCCTGAGTTTTTTCAAACGGAGACACTTCCAACTTTATGCACTATATCATTCGTCAATCATTTGTTATGAAGAAAGTATTATTCCCTGTCATGCTAACATTTTTTTTCATTCCGTCACAATCACAACAAAACCGATTAAGCGAACAGGCCGGAAAGATCATTAGTACAAATAAAATTCCCGGAGGATATGAATTCCATTTGTCGAATGCCTGGGCAAAAGTGACAGCGTACAATGCTACTACCATAAGGGTAAGAGTAAGTAAACAAAAAATGACGGATGATTTTTCTTTTGCCATCGATGACCTGCAACCACGTGGCGCTCTTACAGCAGGCAACATGTCTGGCAATACCTATTCTCTTAGCACGGATTCATTACGGGTTGACATCCAAACCGATCCATTCAGGGTTGTCATGCTCAACTACAAGGGGGAGGAATTATGCAGCGATGAACCCTCACTAGGTATTTCCTGGTTTGGCAACCAGGTAAGTTGTTATAAAAAATTACATGCCGATGAAAAATTTATCGGATTGGGTGAAAAAACCGGTGATATTAACCGGCGGGGAAATTTTTACCAGAATTGGAACAGCGATGTGCCTGGCTATGATCTGTACCGTGATCCACTTTATTCCACCGTTCCTTTTTTTGTCGGTGTGCATGATAAAGTAACCTATGGCATCTTCTTCGATAATACGAATAAATCCTATTTCAATTTTGGAGGAGGCGCCGATGAAGAATTATTTCATTTTGGCGCCGATGATGGGGAAATGAATTATTATTTTTTCAGCGGCCCCACGGTAGAACAGATCATTAAAGATTATACAGCCTTAACCGGGCGTACACCTATGCCACCCTTATGGAGCCTGGGTTTCCAGCAAAGCCGGTATGGCTATAGCAGCCAGCAACAATTACTGGAAGTAGCCAAAACCTTCCGGGATAAACAACTCCCCGCTGATGTTATAGTAAGCGATATTAATTACATGGACAACTACAAAGTGTTTACCTGGAGCAATAAATACCCGGATGTAAAAGGGATGATGAACCAGATGAAACAAATGGGATTTGATCTTGTCACCATTATCGATCCGGGTGTAAAAGTGGAAAAGGGATATAAACAATATGACGAAGGGGTAGCCAACAACTACTTTGCAAAATACCCTGATGGCAGAAATTATATCGGCCATGTATGGCCGGGTCGCTGCCATTTTCCCGATTTTACAAAACCATCTGCCATCGCCTGGTGGGGTAAGAGTTTCAAAGAAGCCTATGTAGACAATGGTATCCGTGGATTTTGGAATGATATGAACGAGCCCGCTGCCTGGGGAAGAGAATTCCCTAACCTGATCGAATTTGGTGAAGGCGCAAATAAGAAAACACTTTTTACGGTAAAGAATGCCTACGGATTGTTAATGGCAAAAGCCACTTATCTAGGTACAAAAAGTTTACTGAACGGGCAACGCCCCTTTGTCTTAACAAGAGCAGCTTATTCGGGGGTGCAGAAATATGCCGCTCAATGGACCGGCGATAATGTGAGTACAGATGAACATATGCTTTTGGGTTTCCGCTTATTGAACAGCATGGGACTTAGCGGTGTACCTTTTGTAGGAATGGATATCGGGGGTTTCATGGGAAACCCCACTCCTGAATTATTTGTCCGATGGATGAGCCTTGGCGCCTATACTCCTTTCTTCAGAAATCATACAGCGATCGATAACAACTACCGCGAACCCTGGTTATTCAATGACATGAATACAGCGAGGATCAAAAAGATCCTGGAGCAACGGTACGTGTTGATGCCTTATCTCTATAGTAGTTTTTATCAGGCGCATGAGACCGGGATGCCAGTCAACAGGATGCTGGCGATCGATTACACATTTGATGATAGGGTGTACCAGTCAACTTACCAGAACCAATTCTTATTTGGCTGCAATATGCTGGTTTGTCCTGTCGCTTCTACGCAAAAAATACTGGACGTTTATTTACCAGGCAATACTCTATGGTACCGTTTCAGTGATAATAAGAAGTATGAAGGAAACCAGCCATATTATGTGGCCTCCCCGCTGGACGACCTGCCGGTCTTTATAAAAGCCGGAGCCATTATTCCCATGCAATCTGTGGTGCAGAACACGAAAGAAAAAGGAGATGGTATCCTATACCTGCATGTCTGGAAAGGTGATAAAAAAACAGCCTTTACTTATTATGAAGATGATGGTGAAACCTATCAATACGAACAAGGGAATTATTATAAGAGAAATATGCTTTATGATCCTTTGTTGGACCAGTTGGTCATTGAAAAAAAAGAAGGTAGTTATTCTTCCCGATTTAATAAAGTAAAGATCGTCCTGCATGGATTTGATAAATTCGGGGGAGAGGTATACGATCTCAAAAATGAGGCGATTGTAATATCTTTAAAATAACATTGAAGAAACAGATTGAACACTTTTAAACAAATAACATGAGCGGAACAGAGATACTGGGCTATTCAGCCGGTGCGATCACGTCACTTACTTTTTTACCCCAGGTCATTAAGACCTGGAAAGAGAAATCGGCCAAAGATATTTCCATGCTGATGTTCGTGATAGCGGCCGTTAATGAGGTCATGTGGATAGCGTATGGCGCATTGCTCATACCCTTCAACTGGGTCATAATATTGACCAATACGATTGTGTTATCTATGTCATTAACGATGATCTTCTTAAAAATAATGTATACTAATTCTAAGTAATGGCAGGCATTAACACCATCATCTTCGACCTGGGAGGCGTGCTGATCGACTGGGATCCATTGTATGTATTCGGCGAATATTTTGATTCAGAAGAGAAGCGGGATTATTTTTTTATGTATATCTGCACGGCTGACTGGAACGAGCAACAGGATGAGGGCCGCTCCATCGTGGAAGCAACAGAAGATTTGATCAAAAAACATCCCGATTGGGAAAAACCCATTCGTGACTATTATGGCCGCTGGACTGAAATGCTGCATGGGCCTATACAGGAATCGGTTGATATATTTTATCAATTAAAGGAGAGTGGTAAATACAAACTTTATGCATTGACCAACTGGCAGGCGGGCCTGTTCGATATTGCACTGGTTCGCTACGATTTCCTGCATTGGTTTGACGGTAGAGTGGTTAGCGGGGAAGAAAAGATCCGGAAACCGTTCCCGGAATTTTATCAGTTATTGTTGAACAGGTACCAGGTAAATCCAGAAGAAGCGTTATTTATTGATGATAACCTAAGGAATGTGAAAGCGGCAGAAGAACTGGGGATTAGGAGCCTTCATTTTAGGTCGCCTCAGCAACTGAAAGAAGAACTTGAACATATAGGCGTTGGCCCACTTATCCAGGGAGCAGGAACCTAGCCCGCAGTTTCAATTTGTTCTTTTCTTTATGCAATAATAAAGATGAAGGTGATCCATCAAACTGATAGCGGAGATTATCTCCCCTTCCCTTCGGGAAGGGGCTTTAGCAGGGTCTTCCAAAAATAGATTGGTTGTGGGGATGGGCTTTTACTCGAGCACCGGTCTCAACCACCGTTCCGCTTCTTCCATACTCATCCTTTTTCGTTTAGCATAATCTTCCAATTGATCTTTCCCAATTTTCCCCAAACCAAAATAATGACTTTGCGGATGAGCAATATACCAACCGCATACAGATGCCGGAGGATTCATGGCAAGGCTTTCTGTCATTTCAATTCCAATATTTTCTGTGACACTCAGCAATGAAAATAATTTTATTTTCTCTGTATGATCAGGGCAGGCGGGATAACCCGGCGCGGGGCGGATACCCTTGTATTCTTCCCGGATCATCTGTTCATTAGTCAGGGTTTCATTTTTTTCATACCCCCAATATTCTTTTCTCACTTTTTCATGTAAACATTCTGCAAAGGCTTCTACAAACCGGTCGGCCAATACCTGCACTAAAATTTTATTATAATCATCGTGGTCGGCTGCAAACCTGTCAATGTATTTTTTAGCTCCGTGTATGGTGACAGCAAATGCGCCCATATAATCGGCCCCGGCCCCCTGTCCCCCGAAGGGGGAACCCAGGTCGGGCTTTTCTTTTATGCTCAGTTGGCTTTGTAAAGTGGAAGAGATTAGTTCGATGGTTTCCTGTGTTTTAGTTAATACCTGCTCATTTGTAACTCTTAGTACCTTAAATCCCTGTTCATTTAACCAGTTTGTTCTTATTTCATCTGATTCTTTATTTTCCGGCAGTTGATGAATTAACCCGTCAATCTCTATTACCAGTCTTTTATTAAGACAAACCAGATCGGTAATATAGTTTCCGATTATATGCTGTCTTCTGAATTTGTGGCCTTCTAATTTTTTTGTTTTAACTAATTCCCAGAGTGCCTCTTCAGCCTGTGTTGGTTTAGAACGGTGATATAATGCAAATTCTTTCAATAATGGGTATGTAATAGGATCCGCCCACCGATATCCGGGGTTCATCTCCCCTTCCCTTCGGGAAGGGGCTTTAGCGGTGTCTCCGGTTATCCAACTGTTACTTGGGGATGGGCTTGGTTTGATGAAATCAGCAAGGGAGTAGCTCGGTTGACCCACCGCTTTTTTTAATTGTTGTCTGAGTGACTCCAGTTTTACTTCTCCTTTATCGGTTTGCAATGTTACTGTATCAGCATTATTACTACTGGCTGGCCAGAAGCCAATAACGCCATCCGCCGTGAACCATTTTTCGTCCACGATCCGCTTCACCATATTCTGTGCATCATTATAAAGGCGCGTTGCTTCTATACCAAAGATCTTATCAGATAATACTTCCGGATAACGACCGGGCATTTCCCAGGCAATAAAGAAAGGCCCCCAATCGACATATTTAGCAATAGTACCGAGATCGAACTCCTTCAACACTTTTACTCCTTTAATAGCCGGTTGAACAGGCTTATAATTCTTCCAGTCAAAATATTCTTTGGTTACAACCGCTTCTGCGTAAGGGATCAACACCTTTGCTTTCTTATTTAAAAACTGGTAACGCAGGTTATCATACTCCTGTCGGGTCTGTTGCAACAAAGATCCTTTTTGATCTTTGTTCAGTAATGTACTGACCGCCGTCACACTTCTGGAGGCATCTAAAATATGCAATACTCCATTATCGTATTGCGGAGCGATCTTCACAGCCGTGTGTATCCGTGATGTAGTAGCGCCTCCGATGAGTAATGGCTGTTTCATGTTGCGGCGTTTCATTTCATGTGCCACATGTACCATCTCGTCCAATGAGGGCGTGATCAGACCGCTCAACCCAATAATATCCGCATTTTCTTTTTCAGCCGTATCCAGGATCTTATCGGTGGGGACCATCACGCCAAGGTCAACAATATCATACCCGTTACAACCCAATACCACACCAACAATGTTTTTACCGATATCATGTACATCTCCTTTTACCGTGGCCAATACAATTTTCGCTGCACCGGCTCCCTCTTCATTGACGGTTCCGGCTGTTATATGTGCCTGCCGACGCAATTCTTTTTCCGCTTCTATATAAGGAGTGAGGATAGCTACGGATTTTTTCATCACCCGGGCACTCTTGACCACTTGGGGTAAGAACATCTTCCCGGCACCAAATAAGTCGCCTACTACATTCATGCCGTCCATCAACGGGCCCTCGATCACTTCTAGGGGTTTGGGGTATTTCAGCCTGGCTTCTTCTGTATCAATATCAATATAATCGGTGATCCCATTGACCAATGAATGTTTTAACCGTTCTTCTACCGAACTATCTCTCCAGCCTTCATCTTTAACTGTTTCTTTACCTTTTGCTTTTACTGTTTCAGCAAAATTGATCAGTTTTTCAGTGGCTTCATTATTGTCATTATTGCGGTTGAGGATCACATCTTCACACAGCTGTTTCAATTCCGGCTCTATTTCATCATACACCACCAGCTGACCGGCATTTACAATACCCATGTCCATTCCGGCCCTGATAGCGTAATAAAGGAAAACACTATTCATGGCTTCACGAACATGATCATTACCCCGGAAAGCAAATGAAAGATTACTAACACCGCCACTTACCTTGGTAAGCGGCATCAGCTTTTTTATTTCAAGTGTGGCTTCAATAAAATCAACGCCATAATTATTATGTTCTTCCAGCCCGGTAGCGATGGCAAAAATATTGGGGTCAAAAATGATGTCTTGTGGGTCGTAGCCTACCTGTTCCGTTAATATTTTATAGGCCCGCTGACATATCTCTACTTTTCGTTGTTTGGTATCAGCCTGCCCCTGTTCATCAAAGGCCATGACGATGACAGAGGCGCCGTAACTCTGGCAAATGATAGCCTGTTCAATGAATTTGGCCTCCCCTTCTTTCATCGAGATGGAGTTCACGATGCATTTACCCTGTACACATTTTAATCCCGCTTCGATGATGGCAAATTTCGAGCTATCGATCATAATGGGGATCTTGGCAATATCCGGTTCGCTTTGTACCAGGTTCAGAAAGGTGGTCATGGCTTGTACGCCATCCAGCATCGCGTCGTCCATATTCACGTCAAGTACCTGGGCGCCATTCTCCACCTGTTGCCTGGCTACACTCAATGCTTCTTCATATTTGTTTTCTTTGATCAGGCGGGCGAATTTCTTGGAACCTGTTACATTGGTCCGTTCGCCTACATTAACAAAATTGGTATCGGGGCGGATTACCAGTGGCTCAAGACCTGACAATCTTAAATAAGGTTTAATATGCGTATCTTCTGACATGATTATTTTCCTTTGGAAATTTTAAAACCAATAGCCCTTCTCGGCTTATCTTCCTGCATCACCAGTTTTTTTAGCACGCTGAAGATAGTTTTAACTTCTTCATCTTTTTTTAACAGGGCCTGTTCGATCTTTTCTATTTTAAGCCAAATGTCTTTATTATCAAGGATCGCCTGTTTCATTTTTGTATAAACCCGGATGATCTGGATATTGACCTGTATGGCCCTTTCGGAATGGAGTACGGAAGAAAGCATAGCCACTCCTTGTTCCGTAAAAGCATAAGGCAATTTTCTTGTGCCGCCCCTACCTTTGTTTGATATCGCAAATTGCGATATCAAACCCCTGAATTCTCCTTCGGATAGCTGAAACATAAAATCCTGGGGGAATCGGCTTTTATTTCTTTTGATTGCCTCATTTAATCTATGTGTGGGCACATCATACATTTCGGCCAGGTCTTTATCAAACATTATTTTTTGTCCCCGGAGCAGGTAAATCTTTTCTATTATATGTGCTTCAGTGACTGATTGGCTGACAATATCCCGGGGCATAAACAGGTATTTGACCACAAGATCGCTGATTCCTATTTTTTAGTTTATGTTAAAACCTCATCAATTATCGGTATTTTCCTTGGTGGCAAATTCTTCACCTGCTCGGCAATATGTTTAATATGTTCCGGCGTAGTGCCACAGCACCCCCCCACGATATTTACAAATCCTTCCCGGGCCCAGTCTTCCAGGTAATGAGCCGTATCAGCCGGTTGTTCATCATATTCTCCCATGGCATTCGGCAGACCGGCATTGGGATAAGCAGATACATAACAGCTGGCGATTTGAGATAGTTCTTCTATATACGGGCGCATTTCTTTTGCTCCCAATGCACAATTCAATCCGATACTCAACGGTTTAGCATGCATCACAGAAGTATAAAAAGCCTCGAGTGTCTGTCCGCTTAAGGTACGGCCCGATGCGTCGGTGATGGTCCCGCTGATCATTACCGGTAAAGCCCCCCTGCTCCCCAAAGGAGGGTTCTCCCTGAAATATTTTTTGATAGCATAAATAGCCGCTTTGGCATTTAAGGTGTCAAAAATAGTTTCAATCAATAGCATATCCACGCCGCCATCCACCAGTCCTTTCACTTGTTCGTAATAGGCATTCACTACTTCATCAAATGTCACCGCCCGGTAGCCGGGATTGTTCACATCCGGCGATAAGCTCAATGTTTTATTCAATGGCCCGATGGCACCGGCCACAAATCTCGGTTTGGAAGGATCCTTTGCATTGTATTCATCGGCGGCTTTCCTGGCACATCTGGCAGCAGCTACATTCAATTCATAAGCCAGTGCCTGCATGTGATAATCCGCCTGTGCAATGGCCGTGCTGCTGAACGTATTGGTTTCAATAATATCAGCCCCGGCATCCAGGTACTGTTTATGAATGCCTTCTATTACCTGTGGTTGTGTAATACTTAACAGGTCATTATTGCCTTTTAGATCGGAAGACCAGTCTTTGAAACGTTCTCCACGATAATCGGCTTCCGCCAACTTGTGTTGCTGGATCATTGTTCCCATGGCTCCATCAATGATGAGGATGCGCTTTTCAAGTTCTTTCCGGATGTCCATAATAAAATATTTATCTGTCCAGCTA
>JADGPW010000111.1 GCA_017882265.1 Chitinophagaceae bacterium
AGAAAACTGCCAGTGATTGTATTGCCATGGTGCCTGTTAAATTGTGGTAAAGGGAAAATAAATTTAGCTATCTTCAAAATTCATTATTGCCTGTTTCCTATTAGTAACTATTGATTAACAGATACCCGGTCATATGTCGCCCCTCGTTCTCTTTTCTTTTGTCATCGGATACTTTGTCTTATTGCTCACTGTGGCCTGGTATACTTCGCGCAATTCCAATAATGAATCCTTCTTTATTGGCAACCGAAACAGTAACTGGATGCTGGTGGCATTTGGCATGATCGGTACTTCTTTATCCGGGGTCACGTTTGTGAGCGTGCCAGGTGGAGTGGGAGGGGGTAATTTTTTTTATTTCCAGATCGTGCTGGGTTATTTATTGGGCTACCTGGTCATTGCTTTTGTATTGATACCCCTGTATTACCGGATGAACCTTACCAGTATTTACACTTACCTGGAAAAGCGATTTGGCATTAACGCCCATAAAGCCGGGGCCTTCTTTTTTATTCTTTCCCGCGTGGTGGGGGCCACAGCTCGTTTGTATTTAGTGATCAGTATCCTCCAGCTTTTTATTTTTGATAAGCTTCATATCCCTTTTTTAGTGACCGCCTTTGTTATTTTACTACTGATCCTGCTATACACATTCGAGGGTGGGGTAAAAACAATTATTTATACTGATACGCTTCAAACTACGGGGATGCTGGTTGGCCTGGTGGTTTGTATCATCGTAATTACAAAAGCTTTGGGAACAGATTTTTCCGGGGCCTGGTCCATGATGGCGTCGAAAGGATATACGAGGATCTTTAACTGGGATGTTCACTCCAGCTCCTATGCGCTAA
Organism: Chitinophagaceae bacterium; assembly: GCA_017882265.1. Lineage (GTDB taxonomy): Bacteria > Bacteroidota > Bacteroidia > Chitinophagales > Chitinophagaceae > JADGPW01. Next base: position 837 of record JADGPW010000111.1, read on the forward strand.
AACATATCGTTGGGGGTATGTTCATCGCCATCGCCATGACAGGACTTGACCAGGAAATGATGCAAAAGAATATAAGCGTTAAAACCCTGAAAGATTCACAGAAGAATATTATGACCTTTACAGGGATCGTCATTTTAGTCAATTTCCTTTTCCTGGTATTAGGCGGCATCCTTTATTTATATGCCAGTACAAAAGGGATCAGCACCGCGCCCGATGACTTGTTTCCTACCATCGCTCTCAGTGATGCTTTCACCGGAACGCTTGGAATTATTTTTATTATTGCTATCATATCCGCCCTGTTCCCCAGTGTAGACGGGGCCATTACATCCCTTACTTCCTGTTTCTGCATTGATATTCTTGGGATCAATAAAAAACAGGGAACGGAAAAGGAAAAGAAGCGTACACGGCTAAAAGTGCATTTTACTTTTGCCTTCGTTTTTTTTATGATGGTGATCCTTTTTAAAGCGATCAATGATAAACTGATCATTGATTTTATATTAAAATTTGCCGGGATCACTTATGGACCACTCCTTGGTCTCTTTGCCTTTGGCATTTTAACAAAACGCAAACTGAATGAAAAACTTATCTGGATGGTCTGTATCATTGCTCCTTTACTGGCGCTGATACTTGATATGCTGAGCAACCCTGATTGGTATGATAAGAAACTGCATATGTCCCTGGGTTTGCAGGGGCTTTCGGACAGGATCTTTCATGGATACCAGATCGGCAACGAGTTGATATTGATAAACGGGATTCTCACTTTCCTTGGGTTATGGTTTATTTCTAAAAGAACTTTTAGCTCACAAGGACAATTGCAACCGGCGTAGGATAATTGCGAAATTGGGATCTCTGTAGAAGTAGGGCTTGAATTTTCACGCAGAGGTCACAGAGTACGCTGAGTTTTGATACTCAAGGCCTGATCTCTGCGTACTCTGCGATCCCTGCGTGATTTTTTATCAAAATCAACCATAGTATCTTTGCAGGAAATTTCTCCATTGGAATTATTGAATCCATTAGTGCAGGAGTACGCCGAAGAATTCATTTCAGCAGAAGACCCTTTACTTAAAGAAGTGAATGATTTTACGATGCAAAATCATGCCGAAGCCATGATGCTCAGTGGGCATCACCAGGGCAAGGTGCTGGAAATGATCAGTTGCATGATCGCACCGAGGCGGATCCTTGAAATCGGGACATTTACGGGTTATAGCGCCTTGTGTCTCGCTAAAGGGCTGACACACGATGGGTTACTGCATACGATCGAACTAAGGGAGGAGGATGCTGCAAAAGCAGGGTCCTTTTTCGCCCGTTCTGCCTTTGCCGGTAAAATAACTTTACATACCGGCAATGCATCAGCTATAATTCCCGTTCTTAATGAAACCTGGGACCTTGTGTTCATTGACGCAGATAAACCCGCTTATATTGAATATTTTAACCTTGTTTTTCCCCGGTTGCGGAAAAACGGGTTTATTTTAGCGGATAATATCTTTTTTCATGGTCAGGTGCTGGATAAAGAAGTGAAGGGGAAAAGCGCCAAAGGGATCCAAGCCTTTAATGCGTTCATAAAACAAAGGACCGATATCGAAAAAGTGATATTAACTATCCGGGACGGGCTCTTCCTGATCCGGAAATTGTAATAATAAGCGACCCCTGCAAAAACTCAGGAACCATATTGTATTTTTTTTCCTGCTGGCCGGCCTGACTTCCCGTGCACAGAACGCGGAGGTAATTAAAAATTACATCAGCACCTACAAGGACCTGGCGATCCGGGAAATGCAGCGTACGGGTGTGCCCGCTTCTATCACACTCGCCCAGGGGATTCATGAAACATTGGCCGGCACCAGCAAACTGGTATTGAAATCCAACAATCATTTTGGTATTAAATGTAAATCCAATTGGACCGGGGAATCCGTGAGTTATGATGATGATGCAAAGGATGAATGTTTTCGTAAATATCCCAGCGCTGAGGATTCTTATAAGGACCATTCCGACTTTTTAAAGAACACTCCGAGGTATGCTGTTTTATTTACCATTGATCCTTCTGACTATGTGGGTTGGGCCAATGGGTTAAAAAAAGCAGGTTATGCCACGAACCCTAAATATCCTGAAGCGCTAATCAAACTGATAGAAAATTATGGCTTACAGGATTATACCCTGATCGCTTTAGGCAAGTTGCCTGTATCTGATGGATCCATGGTCACCACGCAAAAAACGGTTCCGGAAAAAGAAAGAATGGATGTCGATGCTGGCATAGAACCGGACAAACAGCCCGGAAATGGAATGGGCATCCAGGAGAAAATTCCTGTTAAACTGGTCTACCCGGAAGGAGAATTTAAAATCAATAATACCAAGGTGGTATATGTCAAAAAGGGGACTTCTTTCCTGGCTATCGCCGGGCAATATGATATTGATCTTGCCCGGCTATTTGAATTTAATGAGATGCCACAGGCGGAAGTAGCAAATGCTGATCAATTGATCTACCTGCAGCGTAAACGCAAAACAGGAAATAATGAGTTTCATGTAGTACTACCAGGTGAAACATTACACAATATCGCACAGCAGGAAGCCATCCAGCTGGAAAGCCTGATGGAACTAAACTGGTTGAAAGAAGATGAAATGCCTGCTGTGGGAGTTCAGTTAAGTCTTACAAAAAAGTCACAGGTCATGCCAAAACTGACCCTAAAAGAGAATTATCCGATCATCCCCTACAGCAAAATACACACTATTAATAAATAGGTATAAAAAATATGGCCATTATTAATGTGCATGATAAATCATTTGAAACCTACCTTTCCGAAGAAACCATTCAGCAGCGGGTGAAGGAACTCGCCGATGCTATCAATGAAGATTATTCTGGCCACAGACCCTTATTCATAGCTATCCTTAATGGCTCATTTATGTTTGCCGCTGACCTTTTCAAGTATCTTACCATTGAAGCTGATATTTGCTTTATTAAACTGGCCTCTTATAAAGGAATGAAATCATCCGGAAAAGTGGTTACGTCCATCGGGCTGGAAGACGATCTTTTTGACAAGGAAGTGATCATCCTGGAAGATATTGTCGATACCGGGAAGACACTGCACAATTTTCTTCCAAAACTACTTCACCAGCAACCCAGGTCATTAAAAATTGCGGCCCTGCTGCATAAACCGGAAGCCACGGAATACCCGCTGACACTGGATTATGTGGGATTTCAGATACCGAATAAGTTTGTGGTAGGTTATGGTCTTGACTATGATGGTCTTGGCCGTAACCTGAAAGAGATATACCAATTGGTATAACAGGCAGGTATCTATCCATCTTTTTTTGTAATTTATTGAACCAACATATCCACTTGAAGACCGCTTGTCATATCGTCCTTTTTCTTTTATTCAGTTTGTCCATATATGCCCAGCAATATTATGTTCGCGGGGAGATAAAGGATGAATCGGGTAATGTGTTGCAAAATGTAACTATCCTTCAGCATAAAACAGGCTATCTCTTTAAGAGCGGTAATTCGGGAACTTTTGGGATCGTTATCAACCAGCAGATCGATACATTTAGTTTTTCATTGGAAGGGTACCAGAAAGTAAAGATGGTTGTTAATGCTGATAACTATGTAAATGTAAAACTCAAATTACTTCCTGCCTCTGCCAGCAACCAGCGAAGGGATAAACTGGCTTCGCTCACCAGGGACCTGCAAAAAGAGGAACAAAGAAGTTGGTTCACCGGTGATGAAACGTATGCGAGCCTCCTGGAAAATCATTTTGTAAATGCCAGGAAATTCCCTACTACAGGAATGTCGCTGGATGTGGACAGGGCATCCTACAGCAATATACGAAGGTTCATTACCCTTAAATCCCTGGTGCCACCCGATGCGGTCCGCATTGAAGAAATGCTGAATTATTTTAACCTGAATTACAAGGAACCGCTTGGGCAAGATGTGTTTAATATTAAAACCACATTGAGTGCCTGTCCCTGGAACCCGGACAATCAATTATTCTATATCAATCTTTGTTCGAAGAAACTGAACCTGGATACATTGCCACCCAGTCACCTGGTTTTCCTGATCGATGTGTCTGGCTCGATGGATATGCCCAATCGTTTACCCTTATTGCAATCTGCTTTCCGGCTTTTGGTCAATAACCTGCGTGATAAGGATTCTGTGGCCATTGTTGTGTATGGAGGGATAACGGGAGTAATGTTAAACACCACCAGTGGCGCTGAGAAAGAAAAGATATTGAGAACCCTGGATGAACTCACCCCCGGTGGCAGCACACCGGGAGAGGCGGGTATAAAGCTTGCTTATAGTGTAGCGAAAAATCATTTTATTAAAGGTGGTAATAACCGGGTCATCCTTGCTACGGACGGGGATTTTAATGTAGGCATGAAAACAGAAGATGAATTGGATGAATTGATCTCCCAGGAACGGTCATCGGGGATCTACCTGACCTGTCTCGGGGTAGGAATGGGAAATTATAAAGATTCCAAGATCCAGACACTGGCTAATAAGGGGAATGGTAATTATGCTTACGTAGATAATTTTAAAGAAGCAGAGAAAGTATTGCTGAAAGAATTTACCCAAACATTATATGCCGTAGCTGATGATGTGTTTATGAATGTCGAGTTCAACCCGGAGTATGTTAAAGAATACCGCCTGATTGGTTTTGATAATAAAGTAGGCGCATTGCGGGACTCATTATCTGTTATTGAAGGAGGAGAAATTGGATCCGGGCATTCTATGCTGGCCATGTTTGAGATCGTGCCAACGGAAATAAACAAAGGCGCCATAAAAGATAATTTCACTACCGGGAAACTGGCAGATATAAAACTGCAGTACCAGCATCCCAACGATACTGTTGGGTGTAATTATAATACTACCTGCCGGTTCGAATTCATACCTTTTGCGGAATTGGAACCCAGCTATCATTTTTCCGCGGCCGTGGCTATGTTTGGCTCGCTGTTGCGTAGTTCTCCTTTTCTGAAAAATATCGGCTGGAATGAAATCATTTCACTGGCGGAAGAATCCAGCGGGAAGGATGACCTCATCCAAAAAGAATTCATCAGCCTTGTTCAACAAGCCAAAGTTTTATATTCAAAGGGTAAAAAGAAAAAAGGCGGGGGCCTATTCTAATGAACCTGGTCAGGAAAACATCTCCTTTATCCTGTCAAAGAAATTTTTGTCATTCTTATCCGGATGGGGTTTGAAGTTTTGGGAATGACTGAGTTTATCGAGCATCGCTTTTTCTTCCGGGCTGACATGCTGCGGTGTCCATACATTTACATGAATCAGCTGGTCACCTTTATCATACGAATTGACAGCAGGAAATCCTTTTCCTTTAAGCCGGAATACTTTACCGCTTTGTGTACCGGGCGGAATCTTGATTTTTGCTCTTCCATCGATCGTGGGTACTTCTAACTGGGTTCCGAATACGGCATCGGTAAAGGATAGGTGAAGGTCAAAAGCTACATTGAGTCCTTCACGATGTAATTCTTTATGCGGCTCTTCTTCAATTAAAATAATGAGATCACCGTGCGAACCGCCTCTTTCTCCGGCATTTCCCCGACCGTTAATATTCAGTTGCATGCCTTCCTGTACCCCGGCAGGAATATCAATGCCTACCGTTTCCTCACCATAAACCCTGCCATCACCCTTGCAGGTTGTGCATTTGGCTGTCACGGTTGTTCCTTCACCATTGCAGGCTGGACAGGTGGTAACGGTCTGCATCTGTCCAAGGAAAGTATTCTGAACTCTTCTGACCTGGCCATTGCCACCACAGGTTGAACAGGTTTGTACACTACCCTTATCCTTTGCGCCACTTCCACCGCAGGTATGACAGGCTACATATTTTTTTACTTTGATATTCTTGGTAACACCTTTTGCAATTTCTTCGTAAGTCAATTTCAATTTGATCCGAAGATTACTTCCCCGTACCCCACGGCTGCGTTGACCACCACCGCCACGGCTGCGCTGGCCTCCGCCAAAAAAATTCCCAAACAGGTCATCTCCGAAAATATCACCGAACTGGCTGAAGATATCTTCCATATTCATACCACCACCGCTATATCCTCCACGTCCATTACCGCTTACACCGGCGTGCCCATACCTGTCATACTGAGCTTTTTTATCCGCATCGCTTAATATCTCATAGGCTTCGGCGGCTTCCTTGAATTTTTCTTCGGCGGCTTTATCACCCGGGTTTCGGTCAGGATGATGTTGCATAGCCACTTTGCGGTATGCTTTTTTAATTTCATCCGCAGAAGCCGTTTTGCCAACGCCCAGTATTTCGTAAAAATCTCGTTTTGCCATACCCCCAATCCGCCTCAGGCGGGAGTTAATAATTTTATGAAATTGATTTTCTTTTCTATTTGAGATTTAGTGATTCATTCAGCAATACTTAATAATATTCAACCTGGGTCCCTCCTTTAGGGGGACAAGAGGTTTTATTTCCCCACCACCACCTTGGCATGACGGATAATCTTATCATTCAGGTAATAACCCTTCATTAATTCATCAACCACTTTACCTTTTAATTCTTTTTTATCAACGGCTATTTCCGTGATAGCTTCATGAAGATCCGGGTTGAATTCCTGGTGCAGTGTTTCCATTGGTTTAAGGCCCCTGGCCTGTAAAGTACCGCGAAGTTTATTAAACACCAGCATGACGCCTTCCCTTATGGCCGATACATCAGCACTTGTTTCCATTTGATTTTGGGCCCGGTCACAGTCATCCAATATTTCCAGCAGGTCGGTAATGACCTCTTTGCCGGCCGTTTGAATCAGTTCTATTCTTTCCCGTGCGCTACGTCGTTTCAGATTATCAAACTCGGCGACTTTGCGGAGGTATTTATCTCCGGCTTCTTCCAGTTCAGCTTTTAGTTTTTCTATTTCAGATTCCTCGCCCACCGGCTCATTCAGGTGCGTCGAACCGCTTTGATTTTCATCCGTATTTAGGTTAAAACCCGTAGTTTTCTCAGCGGATATGTTTACGGGGTCTTTCCTGTGTTTTTCTGCCATTTTTTTAAAATTGATTGCAAAGGTAAGATTGTCAAGAATATTGCCAATGGCTGATTTGAGGACAAATTGTCTGGAAAGGGATGCTAGATGCTGGATGCCAGATCCTGGATACCGGATCTGCCGGTATTTAGTATCTGGTATCCAGCACCTAGTATCCAGCATCTCTCTATCTTTACCCGTTTATGAATAAAGCTTTCCTGAAACGGACGATTTCTCCCCGGGTGGTGAACGGGCATCCCTGGATATTTAATAATGAAGTAGAGAAAATTGATGGTGTAATAAACGGTGGAGAGATCGTAGAAGTTTTCACCCATGATAAAAAATTCGTTGGAAAGGGTTATATCAATCCTAAATCACAGATACTGGTAAGGCTGCTGACAAGAAATAAAACGGATGAAATAAATGATCGGTTTTTTCTGCAACGATTAACCGCATGCTGGAAGTACCGTCAGCGATTGGGATATAGGGAGAATTGCCGCCTGGTTTTTGGCGAAGCCGATGCTTTACCCCAATTGATCATCGATAAATTCAATGATTATTTTGTGATCCAGACACTTGCATTGGGGATCGATGTATGGAAGCCCTCTATTGTGAAAGCCCTTGAGTCCATCTTTCACCCCAAAGGCATATATGAACGGAATGATGTGTCGGTCAGGGAATTGGAAGGGTTGACCCGGCAAAAAGGATTCTTATCTGACCCGTTTAGTACGCAAATAATCATTACTGAAAACGGGTTATCCTTTTATGTGGATATTGAAAACGGGCAAAAGACCGGGTATTTTTTAGACCAACAGGATAATCGCCGGGCTATTCAATATATTGTAAAAGATGCTGATGTACTGGGTGTCTTTATGTATACAGGCAGCTTTGAAATTCATGCGGCCCATTATGGAGCCAAATCAGTGCTGGGACTGGATATTTCCGCCTCAGCAGTGGAACAGGCTATCCAGAACGCTGCCTTGAACCGGTTAGGGGATATATGCCGGTTTGAGACGGCTAATGCTTTTGACGTATTAAAGCAATGGGGAAAAGATGGAAGACAATATGATGTAGTTATGCTGGATCCGCCTGCATTTACCAAAAGCAGGGATACGATTCAGAAAGCCATTAACGGGTACAAAGAGATCAATCTCCGTGGAATGAAGTTGATAAAGCCGGGTGGGTTTCTTGTTACCTCATCCTGTACAGCCCTGGTGAGCCCAGGAATGTTTCTCGAAATGATCGATACAGCCGCAAAAGATGCAAAAAGAAAGATCAGGCAGGTAACGTTTCAAACTCAATCCGGCGATCATCCTGTGATAAGGGGAATGGAGAATACGCATTATTTGAAGTTTCTGATCGTGGAAGTTCAGTAATGTTGACAGGATGATAAGTTAATGGGTTAATAAGTTGGCAGGAAGTTTCAACAATCTATCGGGAAACCTGGAATTTGCCAGACTCAATGATCTTCCCGGCCAGGTTTCTCAGGTGATAGATATAAACACCGCGGGTATAGTCAGCCAGGTCAAGCGTAATTCTTTCTGTTACGTTTTGTGTTTCATACATTTTCTTACCCAGGAAATTATATACCTGGATAGAAGATCCTTTTTCAAAACTTTTCTGCAGATCAAAAATAATGTAAGAAGTAGCAGGGTTTGGATACAGCTTAACAATCCTGTCTGTAGCCTCGCTGGCTGGTGTAGTCCTTGATGATTGACCCTGTGAATAGATGGCAATCAACAGAATAAAGGATAGTATGGGTATAACTCGTCTCAACGAAGTAAAGTTACTTTTATTATTCTAAAAATAGGCCTAATTTTTTATATGAACAAGGTAAAACTTCTAGGGATTTTTAGACATTGTAAATCATTAAGTTAAGATAAAAATGGTCCAATATTTTAACGAAAACTTAGTGGAGATCTTTCAGTATTTCTTTGATTTTAACAAAATCTGGTATTTCACTGGCATTTTCCAATACCTCAGCATACAGGACGATCCCCTCTTTGTCTATAACAAAGGCGGAACGTTTTGAAACACCTTTCATGTTATAACCAAACCTTTCATAGATAGAATCATAGGCCCGGGAAACCTCTTTATTAAAATCACTGAGCAGGGTAAAGTTCAATTGCTGCTCTTCCTTGTATTTTGCCAGTGTATGCAGGGCATCAACAGATATACCAAATACTTTTGCATCGACATCGTTGTACCAGGCAATAGTATCCCGCACCTGGCATAATTCTTTTGTGCAGGTGCTGGTAAAAGCGAGTGGAAAAAACAATAATAGTATAGTATGACCTTTATGATCAGTCAGGCTCACTTGTTTCTTTTCACTATCATATAATGTAAAACCCGGGGCCATTTGTCCGATCTCAATTTTCATCAGTTACTTTTTTGTGTGAATAAAATAGGTTGAACTTAATTGATCTTTCTTCTATCTTCAAAGAAACAACTAACCTGTTAAAAAGGTATAGTATTTCCATTTATTTACCTCCGGGGAAAAATCTCCGGGCAAAACCAACTGTATGAGAAAAATAATTACCGAATTTATCGGCACTTTTTTCCTGGTAATGGGTGCGGCACTTGGGGGAGGTCTCGGCGCTGGCCTTGCTTTGATGGTGATGGTCTATGCAGGCGGTCATATATCCGGTGCACATTATAATCCGGCGGTATCACTTGCGGTATGGATAAGGGGAAAGTTAACCGGAGGCGATCTGTTGGGTTACTGGATGAGCCAGGTGGCCGGTGCATTGGCCGCAGCCCTGGTAGTGTCCTATGTTTTCAAACAAGCAGGAGGAGGAACCTGTGCTATACCGGATGGAGCCATCGTACAGGGATTGGTGGCTGAATTGATCGGGACTTTTGCATTGGCTTACGTGGTTTTAAATGTGGCCACGGCAAAAGGTAATTCCGGAAACAGTTTTTACGGGCTCGCTATTGGAGGAACTGTAGTAACTATGGCAACAGTAATAGGAAAATATTCAGGCGGCGCCTATAATCCTGCCGTTGCGATAGGTCTATGCATTCAAAAATCCTTATGCTGGAGCCAGATATGGATCTACCTGGTTGGCTGTTTCGGCGGGGGATTATTGGCAGGATTGGTTTTCAAGCTGAATAACCCTGACGATAAATAGTTAGAATGATAATAGGCAATGGACAATAGGCAATGGACATCGAACAATAACATTTCCTGTCTAATTGTCAATTGTCTATTGCTTATTGTCTATTTTAAAACCGTGGGCAGTGCGAAAAATTTACTGTGGAATTACGGTTACGGAAACCGGTATAGGAAACAGATAATTCAAGTCCTCCGCGACCATAACTGGATGGCTTTAATTTGGAAATATTTACATCATAGCTTAAGGCCACGGAAATAGGTGAATAATCTATTTTGACCACAGGGATCAAGGCATCATTCCATCTTAAAAAAGCGCCGGCATGAATGGTATAAATGGGTTTTTCCATGTCTTCACCTAACTTCAAACCATACATGGCTCCCGCCACTGTTTCTTTAAAACCGCCCTGCATGGATTGATCAGCCTGGATGGTAAGATAAGCGGCATCCGTGACGCCAAATCTTAATCCTCCCGAAAATACCCATTTAGGCTCCAGTGTAGTGTTTGTATTGGTGTAAAATGAATTGGAGGGCCGGTTGAAATGGTGATAAGCCGCTCCGATGAAGAAATTATTATCAGGATTATCATTCAGGTTCGAATTGTAACTCATACCCACACTTCCGTCAAGATAATTATACTCGGTTTTTGGAAAGTTTTCTCCAATGGTACCATTATCATACTGACTGTTGGTGGTAACTTTTGAAATGTCAAACCTCCGCTGCACCCATCCTCCCATGAATCCCATTGATAAATACCGGTTATGTTCACTGCTGAGTGATTTATGATAATTCAATGCGGGTAAAACATGCGTGGATGTCCAGCCGATCGTACCGGCCTGATCATTTAATATCTCGAAACCTGTTGTTATAAAATCTTCTCCCTTGCCGATCGGCATTTTGAACTCAGCATTCAATGAACCGGTTTTGTAGGCATTGGTTACCGTATTCCATTGGTCGCGGTAAACAGCCTGTACTCTTACATCACCAGTGAAGATCCCTGCCAGGGATGGGTTTCTCCAGAGAGGCGCTTCAAAGAATTGAGAAAAATGGATGTCCTGTGAAGAAGCGTCAAAGGGTAAGCTGTTTACGAACAGCAAGCCACAAAATAGGTTGATGAGTAATTTTTTGTTCATATCAATATTTTATAGGATCAATGCGATGTTTCCATTCAGCCGGATGATATCGCCGTTATCACAAAAAACTTCTACCTGGTAAACGTATACATCCGCCTGTGGCTTTTTCCCTTTAAAAGTTCCATCCCAGCCGGCTGCTGCATCATTGATGGGAAAATCTCTTTTTTCGAACACCACTTCACCCCAGCGGTCAAAGATGCGCATCAATTTCACCCGTTCAAGTCCTCTTCCTCTCGGATAAAATATATCATTGCTGCCATCCCCATTAGGAGAAAATGTATTGGGAACAAACAGGTTGGCATTTTTACATATCACGACAACCTGTATTGAGCCCTTGTTCGTGCAACCATTAATATCGGTAAAATAAACCTGGTAATTTGTATTGAACGCTGGTCCGGCTTCAGGTGTAGGACAGTTGGCACAACTTAATCCCTGTGATGGCGACCATATCCAGCTGATAGTATTGGGTGAATACGTGGCCGGAATGGTGACGGGGAACCCGGATTGCACGGTCATCTGACCCGGGAGTGTTAATAAAGGCAGCGGTTTGACATAAATTGGTTTTGTTACCGTGTCTTTACAACCGCTGCTATTGACTGCGATGGTGGTGATTGTAAAATTACCTGCGGTGTTATAGGTTTGTATGGATGGATCCTGTAACGTTGAATTGGTTCCATTCGGGAAATTCCATGACCAGGTTACCACCGATGTATCGGGTTGAAGAAAAATACCCGTATGCTGCAATGATGAATGAACACAAACTATAGAATCGCCTTCAATGGTGACCTGTGGTTTTTGGATGATCTTAATAATGTTAGGTTTGGTCATAGTATCGCGACAACCAATCTGAGTTTTCACGATCAATCGAACCGTATAGTTTCCGGGTCCCGTGTATTGGTGGACCGGGTTCTGTAATGTAGAAGTAGTGCCATCACCAAAGGACCAGTTGTAGCTCGCTACAGGATCATTGAAAGTGGTAGAGTCGGTGAAATTCACGAGTCCTATATCACAAAAGAACTTATTATCGAGCGTGAAATTCGAATTAGCGCCTGTTACATAGATAGTATCCAGGCCCTGCACGGGGATGATACACCCGGAAGGATCTTTCATGATTACTTTGGGAAGGAAATTCCCAAAGGAAGAATAAAGATGGTTCACATTTGGAGTAAAGGTTGTTTGAATATAACCATCACCGAAATCCCATAAATAGGAGGCCATCGGCCCGGTTGTAACCGATTTCAGGTTTACCGCTAACGATTTACAACCATTAATGGGTAAGTAATTGACCCTGGTTCCGATCGTATCACTTACTCTGATGGTTTTAAAAACGGAATCAACACAACCACCCGGGCTCGTGGCGATCAGCTTTACCCGGTAGATCCCTGGTATGGTGTAATAATGCACCGGGTCAGTTA
>JADGPW010000112.1 GCA_017882265.1 Chitinophagaceae bacterium
CAAAGATCTATCTTATTGATATTCCCAAGGCAGCACAAACGGAATTCCGCGTAGGTTATAATACAGATCTCAAGTACGATGCTACCGGGGAATACTATAAGGCAGGATTGATGAACTATGTATTGGGCGGCGCTTTCAATAGCCGGCTGAACCTGAATCTTCGTGAAAATAAAGGATGGACCTATGGCGCCCGTTCCTCTTTCTCCGGTGATGAATACGATGGTGATTTTGAATTCAGCTCAGGTATCAAAGCTGAAGCTACAGACAGCGCCCTGGTGCAGGTGGTAAAGGAGTTGAATGATTACGCGGCCAACGGCATAACCGATGATGAGCTGGCTTTTATGAAAAGCGCCATTGGACAAAGAGATGCTTTGAGGTATGAGACCGGCATTCAGAAAGCGGGATTTATCCGTACTATACTCGATTATAATCTGCCTCCAAACTATACAGACATTCAGCAAAAGATCCTAAAGGGCATCACTAAAAAGGACATAAATGCCCTGGCCAAAAAATACGTCAATGCCGGCAAACTGAATATGTTGCTGGTAGGCGATAAGGCAAAAATCTTACCGGGTCTTCAGAAACTCGGTTACCCGATCGTTGAGCTGGACGTCGATGGTAAGCCTACCGGGAAAAAGGCTTTCTAAATCATTGGGTTGCCTCAAAGCATATTATTTGCCGGTCCCGTATGATACGGGACCGGCAATTTTACTTAAACTCAGGCCGGGAACAGGGGTATCAAATGGATGAATGGTTAGCCCGGATACCTCATTTGCCTTATCTTGGCGCACCTCAACATTCAAAATATCATATTTATGAAACGAAAATTGTTATTACTCGCCGGTATTATTCTTATGGTTACCGGTATTGCATCGTCCCAGGCAAAATTGGTGGAGAAAGTTACCAAGCAAGGGAACGAAATTGTGATCCCTTACGAAAAGTATGTATTACCCAATGGACTAACCCTGATCATTCATGAGGATCATAGCGACCCCGTGGTACATGTGGATGTAACTTACCACGTCGGTTCGGCAAGGGAACAAATCGCCAAATCCGGTTTTGCTCACTTCTTTGAGCACATGATGTTCGAGGGCAGCGACCATGTTGCCGATAAACAACATTTCAAGATTGTATCTGATGCCGGGGGTACGCTGAATGGAAGCACTAACCGCGACCGGACCAATTATTTTGAGACCGTACCCAACAATCAATTGGAAAAAATGCTATGGCTGGAAGCTGACCGGATGGGTTTTTTACTGGATGCCGTTACGCAAAAGAAATTTGAGATTCAACGCTCAACCGTAAAGAATGAAAGAGGTCAGAATTACGATAATCGTGCCTATGGATTGGTTTCTGAATTCGCTTCCAAAAACCTTTACCCTTATGGTCACCCTTATTCATGGTTGACCATTGGCTATATAGAAGACCTCAACCGTGTAAATGTGGAAGACCTTAAGAATTTCTTTTTACGCTGGTACGGGCCTAACAACGCTACGCTGACTGTTGGCGGAGATGTAAAACCAGCAGATGTGGTGAAATTAGTTGAAAAGTATTACGGCCCTATTCCCCGCGGCCCTGAAGTAAAGCCCGTTGTCGTTCCACCTGCTGTTGTAAACAGTGATCGTTATGTTTCTTATACTGATAATTACGCCAAGCTCCCTTTGTTGGTAGCTGTCTATCCTACTGTGCCGCTATATAATAAAGATATGGGTGCGCTGGCTTGTCTTGCGCAGGTGCTCGGGCAGGGAAAGAATTCCGTTATGTACCAGCAACTCGTAAAAAAACAACTGGCGTTAAATGCCAGTGCCAGCAGCCAGTTATCTGAACTGGCAGGTGAATTTTATTTCCAGCTCATCCCGATGCCCGGTAAAAACCTGGCACAAATGGACAGCATGTACCGCAATGCGCTTGATTCATTTGAGAAACGCGGCGTAACGGATGAAGATGTGGCGAAATTCAAGGGAGGCAATGAAGCGCAGCAGATCAATGGGCTGCAGAGTGTAGCCGGTAAGGTTTCCCAGTTAGCTGCTTTCCAGACCTTCTCAGGCAATCCCAACAAGATCGCTGACCTGATCAAAATGTATACGTCCGTAACAAAAGAAGATGTCATGCGGGTGTATGAGCAATATATCAAAGGGAAACATGCGGTTTTTGTAAGTGTATTGCCCAAGGGCCAGGATAAGCTGATTGCTGCCGCCGATAATTATAATGTTGACACAACCAAATACACTCCTCCTCAGTATGGTTATAAAGATTTGACATACAAAAAAGCAAAAGATAATTTTGACCGTAGCAAGATCCCGGGAAATGGACCTAATCCCACCGTTAAGGTGCCTGAGTTCTGGAGAAAAGATCTGCCAAATGGGATCAGGATGATCGGAACGGAAAGTACGGAGGTTCCGATTGTTACTATTACTATTACTATTCCCGGCGGGCATTTGCTCCAGGCAAATGATACCTCCAAGATCGGGCTGGCCAGCTTTTTTTCTGATATGATGAATGAAGACACAAAGAATTATTCCGCAGAACAAATGGCGGTGGAACTGCAAAAACTGGGTAGCTCGGTAACTGTCAGCAGCAAGTTTGACGGTATTACGTTTAGTATACAATCATTGAAGAAGAACCTGGATCAAACACTGGCCCTGGTAGAAGAAAGAATGTTCAATCCTAAGTTTACGGAATCGGCTTTTAGCCGGAATCAAAAGCAGATCCTCGAAAATTTCAAGCAAACTAAATCACAACCGGCTTCTGTGGCGAGCGATGTGATCGCCAAAGTGAATTATGGGCCAAACAATTTTTTAAGTATGAGTGAGGATGGAACAGAATACACGGTGAAGAACCTTACCCTAAAAGATATCCAGGGTTATTACAATATGAACATGACATCGCAGGGAACAAAAGTGGTGATCGTAGGTGATGTAAAACAGGAAGAAATATTACCAAAACTGGCCTTCCTGGATAAATTACCAAATAAGAAGATTGAATTGCCTAAAGTCAATGCTACCCCTATGGCTATTGACCAGACAAAAGTATTTATTGTGGATATTCCTAAGGCGGCACAGTCGGAAATCAGGGTCGGTTATGCTACCGGATTAAAATATGATGCTACCGGGGATTACTATCGTGCCCGGTTGGCTAACTATGCATTGGGTGGAGATTTCAACAGCCGCTTGAACCTGAATCTTCGCGAAGACAAGGGCTGGACCTATGGCGCCAGCAGTCGTTTCAATGGTGATGAATATACCGGTGAATTTCAATTCAGTTCCGGGATCCGCGCAGACGCTACCGATAGCGCGCTGGTGGAAGTAATGAAAGAGATAAAGAATTATGCCGAGAATGGAATTACCGATGATGAACTAAAATTCATGAAAAACTCATTAGGTCAGCGAGATGCCCTGAATTATGAAACCGGTTTCCAGAAAGCGGGCTTTATCGGACGAATTCTCGATTATAATTTACCGGCCAACTTTGTAGAGCAGCAGAATAAGATCCTGGCAAAAATTACCAAGCAGGAAATAGACGCCGTGGCAAAGAACTTATTACATCCTGATAAAATGAATATTTTATTAGTAGGTGATAAGGCCAGGATATTATCCGGTGTGAAAAAGCTCGGTTATCCCGTGTTTGAGTTAGATGTGAATGGTAAGCCGATGGAGAAAAAGGCTTTTTGATCTTTCTTTGAATAAAACAGAGAAGAATTCCTAAATGGAAGATATTTGCCGGTCCCGCATGATGCGGGACCGGCTATTTTATTTAAAAGCAATTTTGAGAAAGCCTCAATTATATTATATGAAACAACAGTTATTATTACTAGCTGCCGCCTCGATCGTCATTACCACACTGGTTAACGGGCAGGCAAAACTGGTAGAAAAAGTCACCAAACAGGGAAACGAAATAGTTATTCCGTATGAAAAATATGTATTGCCGAACGGGCTAACCCTGATCATTCATGAGGATCATAGCGACCCGGTTGTACATGTTGATGTTACTTATCATGTGGGTTCTTCCCGTGAACAAATTGGTAAGTCGGGTTTTGCCCATTTTTTTGAACACATGATGTTCATGGGCTCTGAAAATGCCCCTGAAAAATTACATGATCACATTACGATTGGTAATGGTGGCAGTAATAACGGGAGCACCAATGAAGACCGTACTAATTATTACGAGACCGTTCCCAACAATGCATTGGAACCAACCCTTTGGCTGGAAGCGGACCGCATGGGGTTTTTACTGGACGCCATAACGCAGCCGAAATTTGAAGTGCAAAGAGCCACCGTAAAAAATGAAAGAGGGCAGAATTATGATAACCGTCCATATGGTTTGATGTCTGAAAATATCAGCAAGGCTTTATATCCCTATGGCCATCCTTATTCATGGCCCGTTATTGGGTACCTGGTGGACCTGGATCGCAGTAATGTAAATGATCTGAAGAATTTCTTTTTACGCTGGTATAGCCCTAACAATGCAACATTAACAGTAGGCGGAGATGTAAAACCGGCCGAAGTGGTAAAGCTGGTAGAAAAATATTTTGGTCCTATCCCCCGCGGACCTGAAGTAAAAGCTGTATCAGTAGCTCCAATACAATTAGCCGGCAACCGCTATGTTTCTTATACTGACAATTATGCCAGGTTGCCCAGGTTAGAATTGGTCTATCCCACGGTTCCTGATTATCATAAAGACATGCCTGCGCTCGAATGTTTGGCGCAGATCCTAGGACAAGGAAGGAATTCACTGATGTACCAAAACTTTGTGAAGAAACAATTTGCTTTACAGGCAAGCGCTTCCAGCGGCTTATCAGAACTGGCGGGGGATTTCAGTTTTGATATTCTTCCCCAGTCAGGACATTCATTGGCAGAAATGGAAAAATTGCTTCGCGCTACCCTGGATTCATTTGAAAAAAGAGGCGTAACCGATGAAGATGTCGCAAAGTTCAAAGGGAGTGTGGAATCTCAATTGATGAATAGCCTGCAAAGTGTGGCGGGCAAAGTTTCCCGGCTGGCCGCTTTTCAAACTTTTACCAACAATCCCAATAAAATTGCCGACTTGCTGAAAATGTATTCTTCTTTAACCAAAGAAAATGTGATGAATGCCTATACCACTTATATTAAAGGGAAAAACGCCGTGGTATTAAGTGTGTTGACAAAGGGAGACCCTATGGCTGCGGCTCCCAATAATTTTAAAATTGATTCTTCGCATTATTCGGCCCCGGATTACGGTTACACAAGCCTGAAATATGTAAAAGGGAAGGATAATTTCAACCGCACCAAGCAACCCTCTATTGGAACTGTTCCCGTAATGAAAGTCCCAAAATTCTGGAGGAAGGATCTTGCCAATGGTGCCAGGGTGATCGGAGCTCCTAACACGGAAATCCCAACAGTTACTTTTTCTCTCACGATCCCGGGTGGACAGCTGGCCTCAGCCCATGATCTTGCAAAAGCAGGATTGGCAGGTTTCTTTGTGAAGATGATGAACGAGGATACAAAGAACTATACTGCTGAAAAGCTTTCTATTGAACTTCAAAAACTGGGCAGTTCCATTACTATTTTAAACGGCGTGGATGGCATTACTTACAATGTGCAATCCCTGAAGAAGAATTTTGATAAAACACTTGTCTTCCTGGAGGAAAAATTGTTCAATCCCAAATTTGATGAAGGGGCTTTCAACAGGATCAAGGCTCAATCGCTCCAGGCTTTCAAGCTTCAGAAATCACAGCCAGCTTCCGTCGCCACAGTTGTTTTCGCCAAATTGAATTATGGGCCTACCCATATTCTGGGGATCAGCCAGGATGGAACAGAAGAAACCGTGAAGAATATTACACTGGAGGATATCAAAAATTATTACAGCAATTACATGACATCGCAGGACGCCAAAGTGGTGGTGGTGGGCGATATTACGCAGGAAGAAATTCTTCCGGAACTATCTTTCCTTGACAAATTGCCCAGGAAAAAGATCACCCTGCCGGCTATTGATCCTGCTCCGGCGGTGGATAAGACAAAGGTATACATGGTAGATGTTCCTAAAGCCGCACAATCAGAATTCAGGATCGGTTATGCTACGGGTCTGACATATGATGCCACAGGAGATTTCTACAGGGCTTACCTGATGAATTATCCATTAGGAACCGGGTTCACCAGCCGGTTGAATCAAATGCTTCGTGAAACCAAGGGCTGGACTTACGGGGCAGGTAGCGGGTTTAGCGGTGATAAATATACCGGGAGGTTTCAATTCAGTTCCGGTATCAGGGCCGATGTTACAGACAGTGCGTTGGCAGAAGTGATGCTTGAGTTCAATGATTACGTAAAGAACGGTCCTACTGATGAGGAAGTAAAATTCATGCAAAATGCCGTCGGGCAAAGTGACGCGTTGAATTACGAAACAGCAAATCAAAAAGCAGCGTTCATTCGCCGCATACTGGAATACAATTTGCCCGCTGATTTTACTGCACAGCAAACCAGGATATTGAAAGGCATGACACGGGAGCAAATGAAAGCCATGGCTTCAAAATACCTGCAACCGGACAAGATCAATATTCTATTAGTCGGTGATAAGGCAAAAATTTATGCTGGAGTTAAAAAACTGGGCTATGAAATTGTGGAACTGGATGCCGATGGAAATAGATCAGATGGTAAGAAAGCCTTTTAGCTAAGAGATAAAGAGTTGGCGGTTTAATATATATTGTAGTGAAAATAAAAAAGAGATAAAGAAGAGGGGGAATTCTTCTTTATCTCTTTTCTTCATTTTTAGCCAGTCTCTCTTTAAACCACCAACTCTTTATCTCTTAGCTTCAATTTCCCCAGCCAAACTTTCCTTCCCTGTATTCGTCTTACCAAAAACATGACTCCCACAAAGATGAAAAAGAAAGGTCCGGCAAAACCAAGCAAGGCAATGAATTTTGTTCCATAGAATTTTTCCATAGGTCTTTTCAACCGTTCCGCGATCAGGTACATACTTGGCACCATGATCAGCGTCAGGAAGAACGAGAAGATGAGTCCGAAGATGATGGTCCAGGATAAGGGCCCCCAGAAAACAACGCTGTCACCACCAAAGAAAATACCGGGGCGAAAATGCTGGAACAATCCCGCGAAATCAATATTGAATCCTACCGCCAATGGCAGCAATCCTAAAATGGTAGCGATCGCTGTTAACAGCACCGGAATGATCCTTATCTTTCCGGCCTGGATAGCAGCTTCCCTTATCCGCAGACCCCGCCCGCGTAATTCATCTGTAAATTCGATCAGCAAAATGCCATTCTTGATCACAATCCCTGCCAGGCCCACAATGCCTACCCCCAGCATGATGGTAGCGATCGTCATTCCCGTGATGGCATAACCCATTAATACGCCAATGACCGAGAAGAATATCTCGGTGATCACGATGAAGGGTTTACTCATGCTATTGAATTGAAGGACCAGTATCAGGAAAATGATCCCCAATGCAATAATCAGGGCCGTACCCAGGAATTTCTGTGTTTCTTTTTCCTGCTCGCTCTGCCCGCTCAGTTTAATGGTCACATCATCGGGAATCTTTACTTTTTCTTTGAATTCATCAAGCTTGAGCTGAAGGTCGGCATTTACCTTACCGACCATCGTGGGATCGGGTACATTACTTTGTAATTGAATCGTACGCTTTGCATTCTTTCTTTTTACACCGCCGGTTGTATTGGTATAATCTACTTTAGCAATATCGCTTAACGGGATCGCTTTCACCTGCATGGTATTCATATCCATAAAGGTGATCCGCATATTCATCAGGTCCGTAATATTATTACGCAAAAGGTCGGTATATCTTAACTGGATTTTATACTCATCTTCACCTTCTTTTATCTTGCTTACTTCTTTACCAAAAACGGCGGTACGAATCTCCGACCCGATCTGCCCGGTACTTACTCCTTCCATCATGGCTTTTTCACGGTCCACGTTAATGGTTATCTCAGGATTGTTCAGGTCCACATCAGCCTGCAGGTTTTCGATCCCGTTTACGCGGTTAGTATCCAGGAAATTATACAATTGAGTAGCCACGGAAGAAATGCTTTCGAAATTATCTCCTACCACTTCTATATTCACCGGGGGATCCGTGGGCGGACCGCCGTTTTCTTTTGCCACTTCCACGCTGCCACCGGGAATGCCTTTCATCACTGCCCGTATCTCATCCATATAAGGGCCTGTTCTTTTACCATGCCTTTTGGCATACTCTACAAAGGATACCTGTATACGGCCTAAATTAGACTGTACACTGCGGTTATTATCCCTTGGATTATTAGCGCTGACAGCCACATTGGCGATAATACTTTCCACGATACTTCCTTCTGTTCCAGGTTTTTCTTTTTCCAACACCTTCGCTACCCTCTTTTCCAATACCTGCGTAATGCTATCCGTATATTTTACATCAGTACCCACCGGCAATTTCAAATACACATATACAAAATTGGGATCCCCACTGGGAAAGAAAGTTGACTTATTCCCCCGCAGAAATAAAAAACCAATCGAAAAAATGAATAAGCCGAATAGGGAGATAAATGCCCATACAGGCCTTTTCCCCTGGAGTACCCATCGCAATAATCTTTCATACCGATCCATCAGCCGGGGCAATACTTTTTTCTGGAAAGAGTTGATGATGTCTTTTAATACATAGGCATTTAACACCATTAATACCGCCATCAGCAATAAGAAATTGGCCAGCCCGTGCATTCCGGGCAGATGCAGCATCACACCGGCGATCACAAATAGGATAAACCATTTATTTTTAAATATGGCTTTTTTCGGTTTTTCGTGTTCCTTCCCTTCGGGTCTCATAAAGCTTACAGCAAACACCGGGTTGAAAATAAAAGCCACGATCAGGGATGCGGCCAGCGTAAGTATCAGAATAGTGGGAAGGTAAATCATGAATTTTCCGATCAGTCCCTTCCAGAACAAAAGCGGGAAAAAAGGAGCCAGTGTAGTTGCGGTTCCTGCCATCACGGGAATAAAGACTTCCCCGGCTGCTTCTTTGGCGCTTCGTATGATAGGGATCTTCCCGTTATTATAGATGCGGTGAGTATTCTCGATCACCACGATCGCATCATCCACAATGATACCCAGGCCGAACAACAAGGCAAACAGCACAATAAAATTGAGTGTCACGGAAGTTCCAATCACGCTATCCGCCAGGGGTAAAAATAAAAAGGCGACAAATACACTTAGCGGAACACTCAGTGCAACAAAAAAAGCATTAGTTACCCCCATGAAAAACATGAGGATGATCAATACCAGGATAAACCCGATGATGATCGTATTGATCAGTTCATTGAAAGATGTTTTGGTTTGCCTGCTTTGATCTCCCGTGAATGACACTTTCAGATCCTTCGGCAATTCTTCTTTTTGCTGCATATCAGCCACGGCTGCTTTAATTTTATCAGCCGCATTGATCAGGTTCTCACCGGCCCTTTTTACAATATTCAAGGTAACTACATTCAAACCGTCCATTCTTGCATAACTATCCTTATCCTTTATCGTATCCCTTAACTGGGCGATATCCCTCAAATAAACAGAAGCTCCCTGCGCGCTGCTCCGAACGACAATATCCTGCAGGTCCAATACACTAGCAAACTGTCCTTTCACTTTCAATGTCCGCTTCATGTTGCCAACTTCGATCAGTCCGCCGGTGATATCGTGATTCTCCCGGCTGATCGCGTTCTCCACATCCATGAAAGTCACTCTTGCCGCAGTCATTTTATAAGGATCCACATTTACCTGGATCTCTCTTTCTGGTGCTCCTACGATCTCGGCCCTGGTGATCTCGCTCAGTTCTTCAAAGCGATCCCGCATTTTATCCGCGTATCGTTTCAATTGTATTCCGTCATAATTCCCGCTGATGTTCACAAACATGATGGGCATTTCACTAAAAGCAAATTCCTGGACATCCGGTTGCGAGGTCAGGTCATTGGGCAGATCGGTCTTTGCTTTATCAATGGCATCTTTTACTTTTTGCTTGGCCAGTTCGGTTTTTATATCGGTATCAAACTCTACTACGATCAGGCTGTAATCGGTTTGGGATGTACTCTGGATCTTGTTGACCTTGGCTCCGCTGATACCTTTCAATTGTTTTTCGATGGGCCGGGTAACCAGGTTCTCTATATCTTTTGGGGAATTGCCTACATATACCGTAGTGACAGAAATGGTGGGAACAACAATATCCGGGAACTGCTCCTTTGGCATGCTATTGAACTTGGTCAGTCCATATGCTGAAATCAG
>JADGPW010000113.1 GCA_017882265.1 Chitinophagaceae bacterium
AAGCGGCAAAACTTATTGATATGCATGACTTCATCATGCGGTTACCCGGTGACTATGATTATAATGTAATGGAAAGAGGGGCTACTTTATCGCTGGGGCAGCGGCAGTTATTATCTTTTATCAGGGCCTTATTATATAATCCGTCTGTGCTGATATTGGATGAAGCAACCTCATCGGTAGATACGGAAAGTGAAATGCTGATTCAGCATGCTATTGACACCCTTATCCGGGGAAGGACCTCCATCGTTATAGCCCACCGTCTTTCCACGATCCGCCAGGCCGGTAAGATCATCGTATTGGATAAAGGAGAAATTAAAGAGATGGGAACCCATGAAGAATTACTGGCGAATAAGGGGTATTATTATAAGTTGTACCTGCTGCAGTTTGATAAGAAGTTGATAGTCACATAATCGGAGTTGTCCAACCAGGCAAATAAGTCAAATAGGTTAAAGGGGGTCAAATGGGTCAAAGCAGTCATGCCGATTATTCGGGAGGATTTGACCTAATTGAATAATATCATTTATATGACTCCAATTTTCTATGTTTTCAAGGTTTTTATTCCCCCCGCCCTTATCTTTGCCGCAAATTTCAGGATGGGTATGATCTCTGGACGTTTAAAATCCTTATTGGTAGCGGCTTTCAGCTTATTTTTCACATTCATTTTTGCCCCTGTTTTTGCCCAGGGACAACCCGCCGATACTACACAAACCGGGGGGCAGCAGGGCCAGGTGAAAAAGAAGAAATTATTCGATGCCAACGAGGTCATTTTCGGTCATATAATGGATGCCCATGAGTTTCATTTTCTTTCGTATAAGGATGGGGGAAAAGATAAACATGTTACCATCCCACTGCCGGTGATCCTATACTCACCACAAAGAGGACTCACCAGTTTCATGTCTTCCAGGTTCCATCATGGCGAACTGAATTATAAAGGATATTCCCTGTTAACGGAAGAGAAGATAGGGGAGTGGAAACTGGACCCTAAAAAATTCCATATCGGCCAGATCGTGGCAGTAAACGATCAGGGTGAAATAGATAATACAGTTAATGTGTATGATGTTTCACTTACCCGGAATGTAGTGCAAATGTTGCTGGCTTTGACCTTGCTGGTCTGGATCATGCTGTCAGTGGCAAAGCGATATAAAAAAGGGGAAGGAGTCACATCAGCCCCGAAAGGTATGCAGAACGCGATGGAAACGGTTATCAACTTTATCAAGGACGATGTGGCAAAGCCCAACCTGGGGCATAAATATCAAAAATACCTGCCTTACCTGCTTACTATATTTTTCTTTATCCTGATCAACAATATATTTGGATTGATACCGGGTACGGCCAATGTTACAGGTAACATTACTTTTACGATGATCCTGGCATTGATCTCGTTCGTAGTGATACTCTTCAGCAGTAATAAACATTACTGGGGACATATTGTATGGCCGCCGGTTCCGCATTGGATAAAGCCGATCCTGGTACCTGTGGAGATATTAGGAGTATTCACCAAGCCGTTTGCGCTGATGATAAGGTTGTTCGCGAACATGGTAGCAGGGCATATCCTTATTATTTGCCTGATCTCGATGATCTTCATATTCGGCGCCCTGAATAAATTCATTGGAGTCGGATTTTCACCTTTATCAATAGGGTTTACTGTATTTATTTATTTTATAGAGATACTGGTGGCCTTTCTCCAGGCTTATATCTTTACCTTCCTGACCGCTGTTTTTATCGGCCAGGCTATGGAAGGAAGTCATAGTGTTGTAAATGAACATGTGGATGAAGTAATGATCTGAGTTTTTTCTTAATTAATATAAAATCACAATTATGGATTTATTTCTGTTATCAGACATGGCAAACGCCGGGGGTGCTATTGGGGCAGGACTTGGCGCTATCGGCGCCGGTATTGGTATTGGCCAGATCGGTAAAGGAGCCGTGGAAGCTATTGCCCGTCAGCCGGAATCTATCAATGACATCAGGAGCAACATGATCCTTACTGCCGCATTGGTGGAAGGAGCAGCCTTGTTCGCTATCATCATTGGTTTATTGGCGATGGTGTTGTAAACAAAAAAAGGACTGCATCCAAAGCACAAGGCGGAGGATGCAGTACCCCTGTCCCCCTAAAGAGGGAGCCCAGACCGGGGCAGGTTATTTGGTAAGAAGAGCTTTTTATTTGTAAAAATTTTGATTTAATCAGATGAAGCCTTCCGAAAATGAAACGGACTTAAAAGTTATTCCAACCGTTCTTTATTAAAGATAAAAATGAATAATGTAGATAGTTTCAATTGACAAATGCATCTTGTTTTTCATGGAATGGCTCATTAATATTAAAAAATTAATTTAAACGCTCTCCGCCGCAGGCGGAGAGATGGAGGAGTTTTTATGCAGTTACTTACACCGGCTTTAGGATTGCTGATCTGGACATTAGTGGCATTCCTCATTGTGTTTTTCATTCTGAAAAAATATGCGTGGCCCGCTATTGTCGGCGGTCTGCAAAAAAGAGAAAATTCAATTGCCGAGTCACTGGCGACGGCAGAGAAAATGAAGATGGAAATGATGCAAATGAAAAATGAGAATGAAGCCTTACTGGCGAAGGCCCGTGAAGAAAGGGGTCTGATGCTGAAAGAAGCCAGGGAGACCAAGGACAAGATCATTAATGAAGCACGGGACCAGGCTAAGACGGAAGCCAACAAGATCATTACCGAAGCGCAGGTGGCTATCAATGCACAAAAAATGGCGGCACTCACAGAAGTAAAGAACCAGGTCGGTAAACTTGTGATTGAAGTAAGCGAGAAAGTGCTTAGAAGAGAACTAAGTAATAAAGATGCGCAGGAGACACTTATTAAAGGAATGGTTGATGAAATCAAATTAAACTAGTTACTGGTTGCTAGTTGCTGGTTGCTGGTTAGCAACCAGAAACCAGAAACAAGAAATGCCTAATCCACGTTTAGCCACCCGCTACGCCAAATCACTTATCGATCTGACCATTGAACGAGGTCAGCTGGAAGAGGCATTTGCCGATATGCAATGGTTAGAAGCTTTGTGCAAAGCCAGCCATGAGTTTGTGGTCATGCTCAGGAGCCCGGTCATTAAAGCAGATAAAAAAGAAAAGATCATTGAGGCTGTGACAAAAGGGAAGATAAGCGAACTGACGACCGCCTTTATGTACCTGATGATCCGGAAAAGCCGCGAGAGCTTTTTACCGGAAGTGGCAACAGCTTTTATCACACAATATAAAGTCAATAAGAATATTCATACTATAAAACTGTCCACCGCTTCCGTGTTGAGTGATGAATTAAAAGATGCGATCGTAAAACAGATCAGGGCCACCACGCATATGCAAAACATCGAGTTGGAAACCACGGTGAACAAGGACCTGATTGGGGGTTTTGTTTTGCAGGCGGGCGACAAACTGATCGATGCGAGTATTGCCTACGATCTGAAAAGTATTGCCAAGCAATTTGAGAATAATGATTTCATTTATAAAATAAGGTAGTGAATAGTGAATAGTGAATGG
>JADGPW010000114.1 GCA_017882265.1 Chitinophagaceae bacterium
CCTGATTTCGCGACGGTGACGCTTGAACATCAATACCTTTTAAAAGCCATCGGGCAGGAAGACCTCGATAAGGATTTTGTGAAATGGCAAAGTAAGGAAGCGTATTATACCACCCCGGCGCATTTCACATTAAATGGCGTTCTTTATTTCAATACCTGCACGCATGGACTCCAGGAATTGCTTCGTTATGCCGACCGGAATTCAATGGCGCATGGAACCGAAGTGCGTTTACCTTTTTTAGATCATGAACTGGTTGAATTTATTTTCTCTCTTCCCGCGCATTTTAAAATAAGGAATGGCTGGACCAAGTGGTTGTTGCGGGAGACCATGAAAGACAAACTCCCTGAGTCCATTGCCTGGCGAAAAGATAAAGTCGGCTTTGAGCCCCCGCAAAAAAAATGGATGGCATTGCCTGCCATGCAGGAAGTGATCCATGAAGCCAAACAAAAACTGGTCAATGAAAAGATCCTGAAGCCCGAAGTGCTGGAGAAAAGTATCAAGCCGCTTGACGCGCATGATGCCGATAATTTTGATTGGAGGTATTTATCTTCTGCATTCCTGTTTTCCTCCTCTAAAGGGTAAACCCATGACTTCTGGAAAATGAGCGCTTTCTTCCTCCAAAGGAGTACTCCTGACCTTCCTTCCCTCCAAAACCTTTCCCCGCAAATAATTCCACATCTTTGCACTCAGTCAATTAAAAAAAACACTGATGAATAAAAACGATAGTAACTCTCCGCCGGCCGGCGGAGCTGGGGGTGCGGCTTACAAACTCGCCACCAAACTAATCCACGCCGGCGCCGAACCCGACCCCTCCACCGGCGCCATCATGGTGCCTATCTACCAAACCTCGACTTATGTACAGGAAGCGCCCGGCAAAAACAAAGGCTTTGAATACGCCCGCTCCCAAAACCCCACCCGCAAAGCCTTAGAAGAAGCGCTCGCCATCATCGAGAACGGCAAGTTCGGTCTCGCCTTCAGCTCTGGCGTAGCCGCCACCGATGCCGTCATTAAATTATTAAACCCCGGTGATGAAGTCATATGCGGCAATGATATGTATGGCGGCACTTACCGTCTCTTCACCAAAGTATTTGAAAGATTCGGTATTAAGTTCCATTATATTGACATGCACGATGCAGACAATGTAAAAAAATATGTCAATGCCAATACCAAACTGGTCTGGTTAGAAACACCCACCAATCCCCTGATGAATATCGCCGATATCGCCGCCATTGCCGAAGTCGTGAAAGGAAAGGGCATCCTTGTTTGCGTAGATAATACATTCGCCTCTCCCTATTTACAAAACCCCCTTGATCTTGGCGCCGATATCGTCATGCATTCCGTAACCAAGTATCTCGGCGGGCATAGTGATTTGATACAGGGTTGTCTCGTAATGAATGATGTGCAACTCCGCGAAAAATTATACTTCCTCCAGAAAAGCTGTGGCGCCGTTCCCGGTCCCATGGATTGTTTTTTAGTATTAAGGGGAATAAAGACCCTGCATGTAAGAATGCAAAGGCATTGTGAGAATGGAGCCAAGATCGCACACTGGCTCCGCGCCCATCCCAAAGTCGCCAGGGTCTACTGGCCCGGTTTCGAGGACCATCCCGGTCATGCCATTGCCAAAAAACAAATGCGTGATTTCGGCGGCATGCTCAGCTTTACCCTAAAAGATGACAGTGTGGCTAACGCCATGCGGGTACTTTCCTCCACCCATTTATTCTCCCTGGCAGAAAGCCTGGGTGGTGTTGAATCCCTAATCAATCACCCCGCTTCTATGACCCATGCATCTATACCCAAAGAAGAAAGAATTAAAAATGGTTTGACGGATTCATTGATCCGCTTAAGTGTGGGCATTGAAGATGCAGATGATTTGATTGGGGATTTGGAGAGGGCGATTGGGTGAATAATAATCATCTTTTCTTTTTTACTATTTATACCCGATTACAAATATTTAATAAATATTTGTAATCGGGTGCTCACACAAGTATAATTATATTAATAAAGTGTTCACATCAAGCACTTAGTCTTTATTATTAGGGCTACAGATGTTTCGTATATTTATAAGTTGGCTGTAATTCTAGGCAGACCTCGTAAATGACAATAACCCGACAATATTTAATTGACCTCTGCGACAAATTCCTCAACGACAAGATTGACAAAACATTCAAATAGTAATTGTTGGTGAAGAACGGCGACAAAGGCCGAAAAAACAGGTAGCGGAAAATTCAACAGGAACCTACTTTATCTTTCCTAATTTCATGTATGCGCCAACTTGCTGCAATTATGTTTTCCGACATGACTGGTTATACTGCTCTTATGCAGCAAAACGAGCAATTGGCAAAAGACAAGCGCCGAAGGATGAAGGAAGTTTTGGAAACTTCTGTTTCAGTTCACTATGGAAAAATTCTTCAATACTATGGTGATGGCGCTTTAAGCATTTTTAACAGCGCTATTGATGGAGTTAATTGTGCTGTGGAAATACAATTGTCGTTACAGCGGGAACCCAAAGTAGATCTGAGAATAGGTATTCATACAGGAGACATTTCAATTGAAGATGAAACTATTTATGGCGATGGGGTTAACCTTGCATCAAGAATTGAATCCCTTGCTGTTCCGGGTTCAATTTTTATTTCAGAGAAAGTGTTTGATGAAATCGGCAACCAGGAAAACCTTACAGCCCGTGAAATGGGTTTCTTTGAATTAAAGAATGTAATAAAGCCTGTCCGCATATTTGCTATAGAAAACAAGGGCCTTGTTGTTCCTACCCGTGATGCGCTAAAAGGAAAAACCAAACAGCCAGCTAATCGTATTGCTGTGCTTCCTTTTGTAAACATGAGCGCAGATCCTGAAAATGAATACTTCAGCGACGGTATAACAGAAGAACTACTGAATGCCTTTACTAAAGTAGATGGCCTTCAGGTAACCTCCAGAACCTCGGCCTTTTCTTTTAAAGGAAAGAATTCTGACATCCGTGAAATTGGCATACAGCTAAACGTAGATAGGATATTGGAAGGAAGTGTACGTAAAGCAGGAAACCGTGTACGCATCTCGGCGCAGTTAATAAATGCAGCTGACGGATATCATATCTGGAGTGAAGCCTATGATCGGAGCCTTACGGATATATTTGAGGTGCAGAATGAGATCAGCAGTATTATAGCTAATAAGTGTCGTGAGAATTTGACTGCGAAAAAACATGAGGAAAAACTTGTAAAAGCGCCAACTCAAAATATTGAAGCTTATACATTTTTTTTGAAAGGTTTACATTTTCATAATAAGGTAACTCCCAGTGATACAAAAAAAGCGATAGAATATTTTGAAAAAGCAATAACACTTGAACCGGGTTATGCTCATGCTTATGCAACGGCTGCAGCGGGTTATGCATTTCTTGGAGCAACAGGACAAATGCAACCCAATGAAGCTTTTGAAATTGTGCATACTTACAGCGACAAAGCATTACAACTGGATAGTTCATTAGCAGCAGGTTATTCGGCAAAGGGTTCGGCGTATTTGCTTTACGATTGGAAATGGAAACAAGCCTATGAATCATTGTTAAAAGCCGTAGAGCTGCATCCTGCTACGACTGAGGCCCATCAGCTACTCTCTTTATATTACCTGGGCACAGGACAAAAGAAGGAAGGCGTTGATATTATGGAAAAAGCGTTGGAAGCAGATCCAATATCCCCGATAGTTAACCAATACCTTGCAGAGGCTTACCTCAATGCCGGTAGAACTGATGATGCCTTAAAACAAGTGGAGCGGTTATTAGACCTCTATCCTAACATGCGGGTAGCATTGGAGACAAAAGGCTGGTGCATCGGCATAAAAGGAGATTGGAAGAAGGCACTAGAAATATTTGAAGAAGTCCACAGGTTAATAAAGCATCCATTAAAAGGGCTTGCCCCTTTAGGGTGCGCCTATGCTCAATCAGGAGAACCCGAAAAAGCGCAGGAATGTATCCATAGGATAGAGCAACGACAGATTGAAGAACCTGGAACTGTATTAGATATAGACCTGGCCATGATCTGGTGGTCATTAGGAGAAAAAGACAAGGCTTTTCATTATTTATTTCAATGTGTTGAAAAAAGAATGGGGGTCGTTGCCATTCTTATTGATCACCCTATGTTCAAAGAAGCTCCTTACGACCCGAGGTATCAATTATTAAAAGAGAAACTGAACCTGGTTGACTATAAGTAGTCCCACGTCGTGGTCGGCGTCATGAGCAAAGCGAAGCATCTCCCCCCGCTGTCCGTAGTGTTCTTTAATCTACTACTTTAGGATAGCTGGCCTGAGTCTCCCGCATTTTTCGGGACAAGTTGCAACTCCGGTCCGCCAAATAAACCTAATGTAAGAAAATTTCTAAATCGGTTTATTACTTGAACTTATGATTATATAATATTCTGTTCTCCTTAGGCAGCTAAAAAAATTGTTTGATCGCCTCACGCTACTTTCACCTAAAAAAACCGTCATACTAGACAGGTTATTCAAACAACATGAAAGCCAATTTTTCAACTTTATACCTCCCTGATTTTCTCCGGTCTGACCCGTCCGGGTTGGCAATTGGCACCCCGCTTCCAATTCATTGTAAATATCGATAGAATAATATCCCCTTTCCAAATTTGCGTGCGAAATGGGCAATATTTGCATAAATCCGCACATTTCTCCTCCGAAGGAGTCCTTTGGACCACTGTTGTCTTACTCATGTCTTACTCTTCTCTCAGCTCTCACAGCAGTGGGAGGATTGTGAGAGGAGTCTGGGACTTGTCTGGAACTTGTTAGAGACTTGGTAGGCGGGAGGTAGGTACTAGATGCTGGATGCTGGATACTGGATAGAACCCTAGATCCGGCTATTCAGTTTATTATCGGCTGCACCCAACATCCAGTATCCAGCATCTTATAACAAAAACCCTCTCCCACCTAAGTCCACTCCCCCTCATACCTAAGTCCACTGTACAGTGGACTTAGTCAGGAGAGGGTATAGCCCGGGTAGGGAGAAGGGTTTTTGGCAAGTGGCCGGGGTTGAAAGCGGAAATCGGAAAGCTGCGGATGGAATTAGGTATTGGGTACCGGCCGGCTGGCCGGCGGGGTAGGAGAATCATTCCGATTAATTGAAAGGTCTCAGGTCCTGACAAGCCTTTTATTGTGAATTTTATATATACTTATTCGTTTAGAAAACGGCCAAATTTAAAATGGCTAAATGAAAATTATATAATCCCGGATATATTAGATATGCCAAGAGGATTTAGAGAAATAAGCAGAGAAAATTTTATTAAAATTGCAAATTATTCAATTGGAAAATGAAAGTAGTATTATCCATTAAACCGGAGTTTGCTTACAAAATCTTTGACGGAACTAAAAAGTTTGAATTTCGTAAAGCGATTTTTAAGAATGAGAGTATAAAAACTGTAATTGTTTACGCCTCTTCACCAATTCAACAAGTCATAGGAGAATTTGAAATAGAAAAAATAATTAACTACGACATTGATACCCTTTGGGCATTGACTCAGGCATATTCGGGGATAAGTGAAGCTTTTTTCTATCAATATTTTGCGGATAGAGAAGATGGTTATGCAATACAAATTAAAAAGACCAGGAAATATAAATACCCGAAGTGCCTGAGAGCCGACTTTAATTTATTTCCACCTTAGTCTTTTGCTTATTATGCCTAAACTTAGACAAAGGCTTAATTTCCGATGCCGATGTATGAGACACGCATCCGGCGCTAGGACCATAGAATTTTACTTCCCTCTTATTTATTGAGCTGCGCTCAACGTATATTCTATTACAATCGCACGTATTTCCATATTAGTTAGCCATATGCCGCTGGGGTTTTCCGGGTCCACAGATACATAATACGAGTATAAACTATTATCCACCAAGGTGGAAAGAAAATTAATCGGAGTTTCGTAGGCCGTGGTTATACCAGTAGAACCTGTAGAGGCAACAAAACCTAAATTGTCAGGAAAAATATTGCTGAGAATTGTTTTCCTGTAAAAGATCACCCGCAGGTTTTCTATACCCGATTGATCGTTAATATAGGCGGTCATTTTTACCATTATCGCCCCATCCGGTAAATGAACCGGCGCAAAAATTCTTTTACCGGAAATATTATTTTGCATAAACGCTCCTCCTGAGCCGACGTTAATTCCTATGGTGTCCGTGCCTAATTGAGGGTTAAAATCAATACCGGAAATGGTGTAATGAAATGTTTTTGGATTCGTGAATTTATAATTGTCTGCTTTTATGTTACCAAATACTTCCAGTCTTTCTGATGGATTAGGTACAGCGATGCCCACATTACCGGCACTGTTGATCACCATCCTTGTAATATTGCCATTGTTCCTGAATTGAAAACCATTGGGCATGGCCACATTATTATACATGATAACGCCATTGGCAGAACTGCCAGGCTGCCCAAACAGGATTGCTGTTTCATTGGCGGCCGGGCTCAGCAGGTTAATATAAGTATGACCATTGCTCTCTACCACAAGCGGCGAAAAGGCAAATGGTGTTGCCCCCGAAGCGCCATTATACACATGCAGGTTCGTTAACGGGTTGGTCGTTCCTACGCCTACATATTGTGCATAAAGCTTATTGAATGAGAAAAGAAAGAAAAGAAACAGGATAGTGGTTGCGTACGTGAAAGATCTTTTTCTCATAATAATAAATTTTAAAGAATAAGGAATGAAGGAGAAGCTACGATGGTTTTTTCACTTAATGAAAATCATCTGGGTTTCCTGGCCTCCGCAGAGCGGAAGGGTTTTATGTCAAATTTGGGTGACAAGCTAATTCCAACTGATCACACCGAAACGAACAGGAAATAAATATCTTTATGACTTGAATAGACAATCCCCCACCAGCGTGCCTCATCAAATAAATAATAATTCAAATGGCTGAGAAAAAATCAAAACTGGCAGTAATAAAAACAAAGCCCACCACCGCCAGCGTGGAGGAATTTATCAATGCCGTTTCCAATGAACAAAAGCGTAAGGACAGTTTTGTACTGTTGGACATGATGAAAAAAGCAAGCGGGGAAGAGCCGGTATTATGGAGCAACTCGATAATCGGTTTTGGTATAAAGAGATACAAAAGCCCGAGTACCGGCAGAGAAGTTGATTGGCTCCGGATTGGTTTTTGTCCCCGCAAAGCGAACCTGACATTGTACATCGGTGTAGGAAGCAAGGAGCATGCCGCTGCACTTAAAAAACTTGGCAAACATAAGACCGCCGGGGGTTGCCTTTACATCAATAAGCTGGAGGATATCGATCTGAAAGTTTTCAAGGGGATCATCGTTACTTCATTAAAACAAAAGTAGAATACGGCGTCAAATAAGGCAGAATTGGATAAACATGAAAAGACTGCTTACCATTATTTTCTTATCCTTCCTGGTCTTTTCTATGTCCTCCTGCAACTCCGACGCTGACAATAAGGAAACCACTTCTTACCAGTCTACAACCGAAACAGAACTTTCCGAATTTATCAACAATATCAAAGCAGTAGATAATCACGCGCATCCCAATACCATCGACTCCAATGATAAAGGTTCCGATGCATTGCCCCTTGATGGATTGGGGCCTATCGAACTTCCGGCAAGACTGAAACCGGAAAGCCCTGACTGGATCGCGGCAGTAAAGGAGCTATATGGTTTTACTGGCACTGAGCTAAATGATAATGCCATGAAAGATCTGCTGGTAACAGAAGATAAAGTGAAGAAGGAGAAGGGAGAAAAATTCTCCGAATGGGCACTGGACCAGGCAGGCATTGAAGTGATGCTCGCCAATAGGATAAGCATGGGTCCAGGGATCACCTCCCCGCGTTTTCGCTGGGTATCTTATGTTGATGCACTGCTGTTTCCTCTCTCGACAAAATCGGTAGCTTCAGTAACACCCGATCGCGAAAAACTTTTTCCATTGGAGGATCAACTCCTGAAGAAATATCTTGCTGGGCTTAACCTGGCCAAACTTCCACCCACGCTGGATGAATACCTGAAACAGGTAGTAACCGCTACACTAGAAGCCCAGAAAAAGCAGGGCTGCATTGCCGTGAAATTTGAAGCCGGCTACCTTCGTTCACTGGATTTTGAAAAAGCCGGATTGCAAGATGCCGGCAAAGTATATTCCCAATATGTCAATGGCGGAGAACCCTCCAATGAACAGTATAAATTACTCCAGGATTTTATTTTCCGTTATATAGCCCGCGAGGCCGGGCGACTCAGCATGGTGGTTCATATCCATTCTTTATCCGC
>JADGPW010000115.1 GCA_017882265.1 Chitinophagaceae bacterium
AGGGTACCATTATTTGTACAATAAGGGTGAAAGGCATACTTTTTTAGAATGTCTTCAGCGATTTGAAGCAAAGGAATCTTACAAACAGTATTTGTTTTAGTGCGTTTAATATTTATCCATTTATTACCGTCAATACCGATTATAACATGCTCCTTAGACAGTTTTTTTAAATCAGCATAAGCTAAACCTGTAAAACAAGAAAAGACAAATATATCTCGTACCAATAATAGGCGGTCCATAGAAATCTCTTTTTCTATCATTTTCCTCAGCTCCTCTTCGTTCAGATATTCCTGTTCCACTGCTTTAAATCTCTCTTTAAACAATACAAAGGGATCAGCATCTAACCATTTGTAATCCACTGCACTGCTAATAACAGTTTTGAACATCTTGACATATTTCAATGTCGAATTGTGACCATTGGCAGCTTTTGTGACCATTTTTCCTGTTTCATCTAAAAAGCGACTCTCTTCAGATAAGTACAACTGGAATTCTTTTATAAAAGGCAGGTCAACTTTTGATAGAAAAACGTCTACTGTATTATAATATTTCCAGATATAATTCTTCAAGTGATTTTTACAGTAGCCATACTTTTTTATCGTAGCTAAACTATAGTCTTTTTCCTTGTGCTTTAAATGATAATCAAATGCTTCCAGGATTGATTTTTGTTTACCCGTTTTGCCTAAGAGGTGAGCTTTGAGAGTTTGGGCGTTAATTAACTCTCCCTTGTTTAATAAGGAGGAGTGGATGTTGTGAAGTTTTACTTCCACAGTCTTTATAAACTCGTTAATTGCCTTTGCCTCTGGTGAATTACCTACCAGACGTTGGGACTTTGAATTCCATTTCACTGGATTAATCCATTTATTAAAGGAAATTTCAACCCGACTACCGCAGGTTATACGGAGATAAAGCGGGCATTTCCCAATAGCGATTTTAATTTTCCCCTTTCGAGGAAAAAATAATAAAGTGTAACTCATATCATGTATTTCAATAAGCTTTAATGAAGCCAGGGTAAGTTGAGGCTTCTAATTTTCAATTAAATCTGAAACTTCAGTAAAAATAAAATAAATTTTAAAATTTTCCAAAAAAACGACGTTAAGAAATCCATAAAGCGTTGACAGAATGCTAATTAGCGTTTTAAAAGCTTTTTTAGATATACTTCCTGGTGACCTAAGTTTGATCTTGACACCAGGTCACCGAATAGGTCACCGTAGATTTTAGGGAAGTTCAGGTCTCTTAGAAAGGTATAGAAACGAAAACCCCCTGAAATTGTGAAATTCCAGGGGGTTCATTGAAGTTGATTATTGTGTATGCGGACCGGACGGGACTCGAACCCGCGACCTCCGCCGTGACAGGGCGGCATTCTAACCAACTGAACTACCGATCCAATATTCTATAGAAATGAACTATTTCTCGAACTCATCCCTCGCAAACTTAGAGAAATCACCGATCTATTCCCCATTATTTAGGCTGGCAAAGATAAGGGATTCAGCTCCTTTTACACAAATGTATTCTCATAATTTTCCCCAAAGCAATTGTGCCTTATTATCTGAAACTCAGGTTCCTGCAGCACTACCTATCTTTGCTCGTTTAAACCATGATTACATGTTAAAAATCGGTGTTTTTGGTGTCGGGCATCTGGGAAAATTTCATCTTAATAACTGGAAAGAGATTCCGGATATAGAACTGGTTGGATTTTATGATCCGAATGATGATACCGCTAATGAAGTAGCGGAAAAATATCAGCTTACCCGTTTCACGGATGCCGATACATTAATTGACGCCAGTGATGCGATTGATGTAGTGGCTCCCACGACCTACCATTTTGAACTCTGTGAAAAAGCCATTAAAAAAGGAAAACACGTATTCGTGGAAAAGCCGATGGCCAATACTATGGAAGAAGCCCGGCAATTAGTCAACCTGGCTGAAGAATCGGGTATAAAATTCCAGGTAGGCCATGTGGAACGCTTCAACCCTGCTTTCCTCGCGCTAAAAGATATGCCATTAAAGCCCATGTTCATTGAAGTGCATCGTTTGGCGCAATTTAACCCAAGAGGAACAGAGGTTAGCGTGATCCTGGACCTCATGATCCATGATATTGACATCATTTTAAGTATCGTAAAAAGCGATGTAAAAACTATTTCAGCCAGCGGTGTAGGTGTGATGACAGAAACACCGGATATCGCCAATGTACGAATCGAATTCCACAATGGCTGCGTGGCCAATCTTACTTCCAGCCGTATCTCCATGAAGAAGATGCGCAAGATCCGGCTCTTTCAAAAGGATTCCTATATCGGTATCGATCTACTAAACAAAAAAACGGAGATCATCAAACTGAAAGAACCCGGGGACGCAAATGTATTTGCTTTTGATATTGAGACCCCGTCCGGAACAAAAACGATTGCAATATCCAATCCGGCGATCCCGGAAGTAAACGCGATCAAAAAAGAACTCGAAGAATTTAGAAATGCCATCTGTAATAATACAAAAACGGTCGTATCGGAGATGGATGGACTGATGGCAATGGATGTGGCTCACCAGATATTGGAAAAGATTGGAAATAATGTCATAACCCATTAATGAAACCCGGTAAACAAATATCCATTGCCTGGTACGCGGTAATTGATTTCATTACCGCATCCCTGGCCTGGGCCTCTTTCTTTTTCATCCGTAAATGGCTATTGAAAGAAACGATCACCGACCAGGGGAGTATTATGGTTAATAATAAGTTCTGGCTGGGCATCCTGTTTATCCCTATCGGATGGCTGGTATTATATAGCTTGGTGGGAACCTACCGCTCCCTGTATAAAAAATCCAGGCTTTTCGAATTTACCATCACTTTTGTATGTTGCCTGATCGGATGTATCGTTTTGTTCTTTCTCTTTATTCTTGATGATGTCAGAAATAATTACTCGTATTACTACCTCGCATTCCTGAGCCTGTTTGCCGTCCATTTCATATATACTTTTTGGGGCCGGTGGCTCTTGCTCAATACGGTAAAACGGCAACTGCTGAATGGAAAGGTATATTTCAATACGCTGATGGTAGGCAGCCAGGATAATGCTATACGCATCTATAAAGAAACGGAAAAGAGCCTGCATGACGGGGGGTATCGTTATGCGGGTTTTGTTACTCCCGATCATAACGGAAAGAACGGGATCCATAAATTAATCCCAAGGCTGGGTACAGTGGATGAACTGGAAAAGATCATTGATACCAATAATATACGGTTGGTAGTTTTGGCTATGGAAAAAACCGAGCATGTTTTGATGGAAAATATCATCAACAGGCTGAGTGAAAAAGATGTAGAGATAAAGATCCAGCCCAACACACTGGATATTCTTTCTGGCTCTGTAAAAACAAATAATGTGATGGGCGCAGCCCTCATCGACCTGCAAACTGGCCTTATTCCTGAATGGCAGCAAAATATAAAACGGCTGATCGATATATCGGTTGCCTTTTTCGGCTCGCTGCTACTGTCCCCATTAATGATCTATTCCGCTCTGAGAGTAAAATTATCTTCCGCAGGCCCGGTTTTCTATTCCCAGGAAAGAATAGGGTATAAGGGTAACCCTTTTCAAATGTATAAATTCAGGTCAATGGTAAATGATGCGGAGAAAAACGGGCCGGCTCTTTCTTCCGATAATGATGCCCGCATCACCAAATGGGGAAAAACGATGCGGAAATGGCGGCTAGATGAGTTGCCACAATTTTGGAATATCCTTATTGGTGAAATGAGCCTGGTGGGTCCAAGACCTGAACGTCGTTTTTATATTGACCAGATAATCAAAGTATCGCCTTATTACAAATACCTGCTCAAGGTAAAACCCGGCCTCACCAGCTGGGGCATGGTACAATTTGGTTATGCAGAGAATGTGGAAGAAATGTTGGAACGAAGCAAATTTGACCTCTTATATATTGAGAATATTTCACTGGCGCTTGACTTTAAGATCATGATCCACACATTAAGGATCATCTTTAAGGGAAAAGGAAAGTAGACAGTCTGCAGTCGGCAGTAGGCAGTAGGCAGTCGGCAGCCGGCAGCCGGCAGTCGGCAGTCAGTAGTCGCACTTTGCTTCCGGTAATTATCGGGATAATCTTTATTTTTGATAAACTATTTGTTTTTGAAGAAATTATTTTGCCTTCTGGCAACTAACTGTTTACTGCTTATTGCCG
This sequence comes from Chitinophagaceae bacterium, assembly GCA_017882265.1. Lineage (GTDB taxonomy): Bacteria > Bacteroidota > Bacteroidia > Chitinophagales > Chitinophagaceae > JADGPW01. The sequence goes on from JADGPW010000115.1 coordinate 4,174, forward strand.
ACTGTCAACTGAAATATTGGCAACAACAGGTCAATTATACAATTGATGTTTCCCTTGATGATACAGCGCACAGCCTGTCAGGCTTTGAAAAGCTCGAATACACGAACAATTCTCCCGATACTTTGAAGTTTATCTGGTTCCACCTTTGGCCGAATGCCTATAAGAATGATAAAACGGCTTATACAGACCAGGCATTGGAAAATGGAAGCACCAAATTCTATTTTTCAGACAAAGAACAGAAAGGCTATATCAACCGGCTGGATTTTAAAGTGAATGGGGCTACTGCGGCAACTGAGGATCATCCGCAGCATATTGATATCATTAAACTCCTGTTACCGGCTTCACTTCCCCCCGGGCAAAAAATTATTATCACTACTCCTTTTCATGTAAAGCTTCCTTATAATTTTTCAAGAGGCGGGCATGAAGGGCAAAGTTACCAGGCCACTCAATGGTACCCCAAGCCCGCCGTATACGACAGCAGAGGATGGCATCCCCTGCCTTACCTTGACCAGGGAGAATTTTACAGTGAGTTTGGCAATTTTGATGTCCGCATCAGCGTACCCGCAAATTATGTGGTTGCAGCTACCGGCGTATTACAAAATGAAGAAGAGAAAAGGTGGCTAAAAGAAAAAGCGGAATCCTATGAAAAAGATGGTAGGGTGTATGGGGATCAAAATAAAATGGTATCCTTAAAAAAAATAAAAACAAAAGAGGATGATTTTCCCCCTTCAGCGAAAACAATTAAGATACTCCGGTACAAACAGGATAATATTCATGACTTTGCCTGGTTTGCCGATAAACGATTTATTGTAAATCAGGATACCTGCCGGTTGCGTTCGGGAAAGATCATCGATGTTTTTACCTATTATACCCATCCACATAGCCAGCAATGGATGAATAGTATCACATTCTGTAAGGATGCCGTGCGACACTACTCAACCCTGGTGGGTGAATATCCCTATTCAATTGTCCAGGCGGTACAGGGCCCTCCCAGTTTTGGAGGAGGCATGGAATATCCCACCATTACCGTTATTTCACCTGGCACCAGCGCGAAAGAGCTCGATAATACGATCGCCCATGAAATCGGCCATAACTGGTTCTATGGCATTTTGGCAACAAATGAAAGAGATCATCCCTGGATGGATGAGGGCATTAATAGTTATTACGATGCCAAATACCACATGTTGAAATATGGACAACCAGCCCAATTGGAAAGGATTGCGTTCGAAACGACCGCCAGGGAAAAAACAGACCAGCCGATAGAATTGACTTCAGAAAAATACAACGAACTCAATTATGACCTTGATGTGTATTATAAAACGGCTGAATGGATGCGGTGGCTTGAATCACAGCTCGGCACTGAAACATTTAATAAGGCCATGCAGGAATATTACCGACGCTGGCAGTTCAAGCATCCCCAGCCGGAAGATTTTAAAAAGGCCATCACGGAAAGTAGTGGCCGGGATCTGGATTCGATATTTGCTTACCTGGACAAAACGGGAATTTTACCCAGCCAACATAGAATGGGAACAAAAACAAATTTTGTTTTCAATTTCAAAGGATTTAAAGAATATGCAAAAAATCCTTCTAAAGATCTAATCCTATATGGTCCTGCCGTGGGCGCCAATACCTATGACAAGATTATGCTGGGTGGTTTTATCACCAATTTTAAATTTCCTTCTTCCAATATCCAGTTCCTGCTTTCGGTCCTGTATCCCACCGGCTCCAGGCGTATAACCGGGTTGGGAATATTAAATTATGCCTTCCATCCCGATGGTTTTTTCAGGAAAATTGAATTGGGCGTTAACGGCTCAGCCTTTTCAATGGATGAATTCACAGATAATGCGGGTAACAAAACCTTCCTGGGCTTTGAGAAAATAGTTCCCACCCTTAAACTGACGGTAAAAGAAAAAGATCCACGGAGTAATTTTAACCGGTATATACAGTTCAAATCATTTTTGATCAGGGAGGACGGGTTGCGTTTCTTCCGCGATACAATTATCAGGGGAGTAGATACGACCATTACAAATAAGTTTGCAAAAACAAATGATCCCCGGACATTAAACCAGCTGGAACTGGTGATCGAAAATAACCGGGCGCTTTACCCTTATTGGGGCGAATTAAAGATAGAGCAGGGAAAAGATTTTTACCGTGCGACGTTCACAGGGAAGTACTTCTTTAATTATGCAAAGACAGGCGGATTGAATGTTCGTTTTTTTGCCGGCAAATTCTTTTATGCCGGTGCTAAAACCGATAATAAACAATTTTCCACCGATCGTTATCATTTAAATATGACAGGCGCCAATGGTTACGAAGATTACACTTATAGTGACTATTTTATCGGGCGAAATAAATTTGAAGGCTCGCCGGACCAGCAGATCATGACCCGCGACGGTGGGTTTAAAGTAAGGACTGATCTGCTGGCCGCTAAAGTAGGAAAAACAGATGACTGGCTGATGGCTGCCAATTTCAGTTCGAGCATTCCTTCGCATATTAATCCGTTAAGTCTCCTTCCCTTTAAGATACCCTTGAAGATATTTGCGGATATAGGAACGTATGCAGAAGCCTGGAAACAAAAAGCCGAAACAGACCGTTTTCTTTATGACGCCGGGATCCATATACCATTGCTGAAGGAAACTGTGAATATCTATATACCGCTTATTTACAGTAATGTATATAAAAGTTATTTCCAGTCAACCCTGGCCAAAAAAGGGAGGCTATTGAAAACGATCTCTTTCTCCATTGATATTTCTAATCTCAGCTTCCGGAAATTTATCCGCAACCTACTTCAATGATGAGCGGATCCCAACACATAAGATTTATTGCCCGGCAACAGATCTATATCCAGAAATGGGATGAATGCATCTCAAAAGCGGGAAATGGTTTGATCTATGCTTACTCTTTTTATCTTGATCATATGGCAAAACACTGGGATGCGCTGGTGTATAATGATTATGAAGCTGTGATGCCACTCACCTGGAATAGGAAATATGGCATCGCTTATTTATACCAGCCTTTTTTGACAGCCCAACTTGGAGTTTTTGGTCAGCGTTTCAACCCAAACCTGGTTAATGATTTTATACAAGCTATCCCCACTTCATTCAGGTTCATTGATATCTCCCTTAACAGCGGTAATAGCCTACCCGACCCCCGCGGCTTTTCTGTCAACCGGAGCAATTATGTCCTCGATATGGGAAAATCTTATGAGGAATTATATAAGGCATACAGGGAAAATATTCAACGAAATATTCGCAAAGCTCAACAGGCTGGCTGCCAGGTTCAAAAAAACTTTGATGTGGAAAGAGTAATTGATCTTGCATTGAGGCAAATGAAAGGGTATAGCAAAGGGCAAACTGAAAATGTCAACCACTTCAGGAAATTGTATGAATTCCTCCATGACAGGCAAATGGCAACTACTTATGGTATCCTCTCTGAGCAAAATGAATGGCTGGCCACCGGTGTTTTTTTCTATTCACCCAACCGGGCCTATTATATACTAGTAGGTAATCATCCTGCCGGTAAAACCACCGGTGCCTCTCATGCTTTAATAGATGCTTTTATTAAAGACCACGCAGGAAAAAGTATGGTACTTGATTTTGAAGGCTCTGATATTCCTAACCTGGCTTTATTTTACAGCGGATTTGGGGCCATCGAAGAAAAATATCCCGCGATAAGGCTCAACAGGCTTCCCTTTTATTTAAAATGGCTCAAAGGGAATTAGTTATTGGGAATTGGGATCACCATTCCTTAAATGAAGACCTTCTCCCAAATTCCAAATAACCAACCTTGCCTGCCGGCAGGCAGGTTCCTAATTCCTTAACCCCTCAAGAATCTTTTCAGCAATCACCAGGTCAATCGGTCTTGTAATCTTGATATTCGTAACCTCACCTTCAATTAAATTGATCTTCACTCCTGTTTGTTCCACCACACTGGCTTCATCTGTAAAGGAGGGGTCATAAGCTTGTTCATAGGCCTGTTTGATCACATCGCTGAAAAAGGTCTGTGGAGTTTGAATAATGCGCACCCGGTTACGATCAACCGCCTCATTACCTGACGCCGTTTCCAGGCGTATCGTTTCCGTTGCTGCGATGGAAGGAATGGCATTCGTATTTTCCAAAGCGGCCCCGGCGCATCGCCGTATAAGCTGGGGGCTAACCAGGCAACGTACTCCATCATGCACAAACACGATAGCATGTGCATCCACCAATCGCAGCCCGTTCCTCACGGAATGAAAACGTGTTTGCCCGCCTGTGGTTATGCGGATCCGGTGCCCGGGGAATTCCTTCACAATCTGCTGACCGGGTTCAAGATGGTTCTCCGGTAGCACCAAAATGATCTGTATATCTTCATACGCATCAGTGAATGCTTTTAGGGTGTACCATAATACCGGCTTGCCTTTCAACAATTGAAACTGTTTCGGCAGCTCCCCCCCCATTCGTGAACCACTACCCCCGGCGACTATGATGGCATATTTATGCATGGGTGCAAAAGTAGGATAGAACGGGGATTACCAAATTTCCATATAGCAAAGATTCCGTTAAGAGCTGGCCTGGTAAATTGATAATTTTTATACTTACCCAACCATTGTTTATCCCATACTATTTTCGGTAATAAAGTTTGCCAAATGCTTGCTTAAGTCGACCCTGGGGCGTGCCAGACGCTTCCCTTACACGGTCTAATAGCGACGGGCATACTCCAAGGGAGCGACGGAGTAGTGATGGTGTAATAGGGTAAATGCGCACCGTCCTCAAGGGTAACCTGGACTTAACGCCCACCTAACACGGAGAAAAAGCGCACCAAAGCCGATCAACTCATCAATTTTGGGGGTAATCAGGCTCCATAGGAGTAGGAAATTAGGGAAACGGAATTGGGGACTGCTTCACTGACTAATTGTCCTACTGCCCGACTGACCCTCCCCTACCCCACCTGTAATTCTATTTATAAATAGCTATTTCATTTACCCCATCACTACTCCTCATGCCTCTGTACATCCCTTCACTATTAAAGATCATTGCGGTATTGCCTCCTGCGTCCACCCCGATCATGCCTCCCTCTCCATCCAACCGCAATAATTTATCATGCACCACCAGGTGCATCGCATCATGAAGGCTCATTCCTTTATATTCTATCAGGCAACTCACATCATAAGCTGCTACGGCGCGAATAAAGGGTTCGCCATGCCCCGTGGCACTAATGGCACAGGTCCTGTTATTGGCATAGGTACCCGCACCGATAATAGAACTGTCGCCAATTCTCCCCCATTGCTTATTGGTCATACCCCCGGTGCTGGTGGCAGCAGCCATATTTCCATGCTGATCAAGCGCTACTGCGCCAACCGTTCCGAATTTCTTACTGGTAACGCTCACATTATGATCAAGCGCCGATTCATCAGACCCCTGCATTTGTTTCCATTGATCGTGTCGGAAAGCTGAATAGAAATAGTCGTCGGGTTCCGTTTTTATACCGTGAAGTGTAGCAAATTCATATGCACCCTGTCCATTCAGCATCACATGGGGGCTTTGGTTCATTATTGCATACGCCAGTTCCACCGGATTGCGGATATTCCTGACAGCGCACACAGCACCGGCCCTCAATGTTCTTCCATCCATGATCGATGCATCCATTTCCTGGCTGCCATTTTTTGCAAATACCGATCCTCTTCCTGCGTTAAAAAGGATATTGTCTTCCATCGAAACTATTGCTGCCCGTATAGCATCCAGGCTGGTCCCTCCATTCTCCAGCAATACATAACACGTATCCAAAGCATCTTCCAGGCCTTTGCGATAGGCCGATTCCTGTTCATCGGTTATTTCCTGTTTCAGGATTGTACCGGCTCCCCCATGAATGACTAATGTATATTTTGACATAGCAATCAATATAAATTTACATGAATACGAAATTAACCATTTTGAATTCACGATCAGAAGGTCATCTGGGAAGTAGCCCCTAAAGGGGAAGATTTAGAGGGGCTTTAGGAAAAAAGTAACTCACATTCATGTTGTAGCTCCTGTCTTGTGAAACAAACAGTTCCTACTTCTTCACAAGCCAGGCCACCAGCAATATTTGCTATTTCAGCCATCAGGTCAACATTTTTTGTAGCTGCGTAAACTAAGGAGGCAACAGCTATAACTGTATCGCCTGCACCAGAAACATCTGCAATATTGCGCTTATGTGAAGCAATGAGATTCGATTGCTGGCCTTTTTGGTAAAAAACTCCTTTATCTGAAAGAGTAATAAAAGAAATCTTGTGGTGAAGAATATTCTCAAGTTTCGCATGAATGTCCTGTAACATGACTTGATTAACATCTTCAAACAAAAGATTCAAACTTTCCTTTACTTCCTTAAGGTTGGGTTTGAAAATATCAGCATTTTGGTAAGAAAAGAAATTCTTTCTCTTGGGATCAACAACTGTAATAACCCCGACCTTTTTGCATAAGCCAATAACTTTTTGAATTACTTTTTCTGTCAGTACTCCTTTGTTATAATCCTCGAAAATAACGATGTCAGGGTCAGCAGTTTCAATGAAAGAGCGAACTTTTTCTATTAGATTTTTTTCATCATTCTTATTCAGGTCATCGGTCATCTCAGCATCCAGCCTCATCATCTGCTGATTACGGCTAATGATTCTTGTCTTATTCGTAGTGAATCGGCCAGAGCTTTTTACGAGATAAGAAGTATCAATCATGTTTTCAGTAAACAGCTCTTCTAGAAATAATCCGTCCTTATCATCACCAATGACAGACAAAATAAAAGTCTGTGCCCCGAGGGATTGGCAATTTAATGCCACATTGCCGGCGCCACCGATACGGTATTCTTTATGATGAAGAGAAACAATAGGCACAGGAGCTTCGGGAGAAATGTGATCCACACTGCCCCACATATAAGTATCTAACATCACGTCCCCGATAACTCCTACTTTAAGAGAAGAAAAAGAAGCGAACAATTTTTTAAAATCTTTCATGCCACAAAGATCAGGAATGTTTTTTCTGCCGTGAAATAGCAATATAATATAATGGCACTCCCAGCATTACAATAATGAAACCGGGCCAGGTAAATTCAGGTTTATAGATGATCAGCAGAATACAAAAAGCGATCCCCATCAGGATATACAGCACCGGTAATACCGGGTAACCAAAAGCTTTATAGGGCCTTTCTGCA
>JADGPW010000116.1 GCA_017882265.1 Chitinophagaceae bacterium
ATGATGTGTTTACCACCAAACTTGATCTGAAGCTTCAAAAGATATCCGGCATCACCTGGGATGCTAAAAACAATGTGTTCCTTGCCATTAACGATGAAAAAGGGTCGCTTTTTTTCCTGAATGAGGATACAAAACTGATCACTGCCGAATATACTTTTGGCGACAAAGGCGATTATGAAGACGTAGCGATAGCAAACGGGGTTCCTTATATTCTGCGGAGCGATGGACTGATCATAAAATTTATTAAAGACAGCCTTGGCAAAGCCTATGGTGTCAACGTGGGCAAATTAGATTTTTCAGGAACCAATGATTTCGAGACGATGTATTTCGATCCGGGTCGCAGGGCGCTGGTGGTACTTTGTAAAAACTGTGCCCTCGATGATGCTAAATCTTTAAGTGCTTTTGCTTTTTACCCGGATTCGATCGGATTTGATATAAAGCCCATATTCACGATCGATGCTGACAACGTGGAAAAACTGTCGCCCGAGAAAAGCCCCAAATTCCAGCCTTCTGCCGCAGCCATTCACCCCGTTTTAAAAAAACTATTCATCCTTTCTTCCGACAGTCATCAATTGGTAGTTACCGATCTGAATGGGAAGGTGGAATCGGTGCACGTTCTTTATCCAAAGCTTTTTCCGCAACCGGAAGGAATAGCTTTTAAGACGAAAGGAGAAATGTATATCTCTAATGAAGGGGTGGGAACAAAAGCAACCCTGTTAAAATTTATATATAAGGACACCAGCAGTAAACTGGAAATCGCAAAAGCAGGATATAATTTTTCAGTACCTAGCGAAAAAATGGAGCTGGGCAAACAACTCCGGGAGATCTCGGGGATGTCATATGTCCCGGGCAAGGACCTGATCCTGGCCGAGAATGATGAGAAAGGGGAGATATTTACCGTTGATTTCACTAATAGAAAAGATAACGTCGGCAAAATAACATTTGGAGGAAAAGGAGATTATGAAGATATCGTTCGCACCGATACCGCCGTATACATGCTGTTAAGTTCAGGCTCCATCATAGAAGTGATGACAAAGGATAGTTCACTCGCCACACATGAATTCAAACTGGAAAAAGAAGGGAGCAACGAATATGAAACACTGTATCTTGGTCCTGATGGACATTCCCTGATCATGCTTTGCAAGCAATGCGCCCATGAAAAGGATAAGATGAGATCCGCATACCGTTTTGACCTGGCCACGCATCAATTTTCCCCGGGTGAAGTATACCATATTGATATTACCGACATTCAGCAACAATTACATGATGATAAGGCATTATTCAAGCCTTCGGCGGCAGCCATCAGCCCGGTGACGGGTAAACTATTTGTATTGGCTTCGGTGGGGAAATTGCTGGTGATTGCCGGTAATGATGGAAAAGTGGAACAGGTATACAGGCTTGATCCGGGACTATTTAACCAACCTGAAGGACTCATGTTTACACCGAATGGCGACCTTTATATTTCCAATGAAGGGGGCGAGGGGATTGCGACGATCCTGAAATTCAATTATAAAAAATAGCCCTTAACAGGATCCCGATAATTATCGGGAAGGAATTTGTTATTTGGAATTAGGGGTTCACTAGTTTAGGAAAAGCTCGCCCAATTCCCAATAACTAATTCCCAATTCCAATCTTACTTGAGGGCTGCTTTCTTTTAACTAAATACCTGGCCTGTATTTTATTAAGTATATATAATGACACAATAACCCAGATCAGTCCCATGGCCAAACCAGCCAGTACATCGCTGGCATAATGTACACGAAGATAGATCCTGCTAAAAGCTATCGACAGGATAAGCAGTCCTAAAAAAACATAAGACAGAACACGTACCCAGCGGTTTTGTATTTCATGCCAGGCCACATAGATGAGCAATCCATAAAAAGTAACACTCATCAGGGAGTGCCCGCTGGGGAAACTATAGTTGGTGATCCCCGGCACAAGGGGGTCTATCGGTCTTACCCGTTGAAATGTATTTTTTAAAATAGATAAAAGACCCAGGCTGCTCAACGACAGGGCTGCTACCTTAATAGCGAACCATTTATTTTTCAGAATATAACAATAAGCCAGTAATAAAAGGTTAGCCGGGATCAAAAAAGTATGTTTTGCAAAAAAAGTCAACCCAAGCATAAAACGGGTCAAACCGGGAGTTCTGTATTGGGAAATAAAATTGAACACTTTGTCATCAAACGTATTCTGTTTGCTGAACGCGACATTAAAGGCGAATGAAAAGACAACGATGGCAATAAAAAGAAAAACAAGGGTAATGGCAAATCCCAGGGATAATTGAGCCAGCCAACTCACCCGTTTTTTTTTATTAGCGATCACTTCGCTCATAAGCTGCCACTCTTTCGGTAAAGATCGGGATTAGATCTTCAATGCGAATAATTCAATACTCTCATTTTTGCCTTTAAGGTCCACCATTCCCAGGCTTTCCGTTTGCCAGTCTTTCATGCCGAGCAACTCAATGATTTCTTTGGAGACCACAAACTTCTGATTCAATTCAGTGCAGGCGCTCCTGATCCGGGCAGCGGTATTGATCGTATCGCCACTCATTACGATATCTTTTTTGGTGGTACCGATCTGGCCTACCATTACATTACCCGCATGAATACCTATTTTGTATTCGGGTAATATATCATAGCCCCACTTAAAGATATCAGCATTTTTGTTGAGTATTTTTCTTGACTCAATGATAGCGTCAACGCATTTTCTGGCATTCAGAGGAGAGTTTGGCCACCAGGCAACGATCTCGTCGCCCACATATTGATAGATCCGGCCATTATGCTCCGCTATTCCTGCGGACATACAATAAATGACATCCCGTATGAATTTGAAATATTCTTTATGTCCCAGCTTTTCGGCAATGGGGGTAGAATTTCTCAGGTCAACAAACATGATGATCCTGTTCTCCTCCCTGGGTTGGAGGTATTTACCAATAATAATATTAAAGAAAACTCCCTGAGAATAGTTTTCATTTATTTCTATAAAAAGCTGTGTTAATACAAATAATAAGATCCATTCAGGCATTTTCTGAACCAGCCATTGTTCCCGGAAGGTGTTATTGAGGAATTTGGTAAAGGCTTCCGAAACCGATTGATGGTCAATGGCAATACCATAAGTAAAATAGATGAAAAAGTTCATGAATATAGCTACCAAAAGGAGCAGCATGGTTTTCAGGAAAAGATTCAGACCCGGTGAAATATGACGCAGGAAATTCCTGAACACAGACACCAGGAAATACCCCATGACCATGCTGATAATAAAAACATTCAGTTCCCGGAGTAGTATAGCCTTCACCTCGTGGGTATTGGTAGAGGCGTATTTTGGAGTAAAAGTATCCGTGGAAAGACGGAGCAGGAAAAGAATAAAATCAACCAGGGTCCAGGCTAATGCTATGGCAACAATGAGTCTTAATTCATGTTTTTTTACTGCAGAACGTCGCGGCAAAATAATATGATCTGTTTTCAGTTTTTTTTTCATGGTAAAGCTCTTATTATTGGGTCACCATTAAAATGTAAGACCGATCTTGGCACCCAGGTTAAAACTGAGTAATTTGTCTTTACCTGAAATTCCTGCCGAAGCGGAAATAACAAATTGGTTATACGGAATAAAATAAAACCCGCCTCCAACCGCAGTGTGCCAGAGCCTGGAGGACTCGCCTTTCAGCCAAACCCGGGCAATATCAGAGAAAAGAGTTAGCCCAAAAGGCCCCGGTATGATATACGAATTAACATCCAACAGTTTTATTCGTAGTTCCAGGCTGCCATAAGCGTTTGAATTGCCGGCATACCTGTTTTTTCTGAAGCCGTGTAAATTCTCATTGGCCCCGATATCAAGCGCCTGAAAGAATTCATAATTTTTAGAGAATATATGCCCTCCTCCAAATCCCAGTACAGCGATCAGATGAGTTGGATCACCCTGGCTGATGTACACCGACATGTCTGATGTAAAACTTGAAAAATTATTACTGCCCTTTTTGATCCCGGCCACCGAAATAAATTCATTATCCCAATGTATGCCCCGTGTGGGAAACAGAACGCTGTTCCTGTTATCCAAATGAAGTGCCAGTTTACCCCCCAGGTAGGCTTTTTGACTGAAAATGTCTGCGGAATCGAGCCCTACAAGACCCGGTTTTGCCAATACATTGCCCGAGTTGTCTTTATAGCGGTTGGAATACTGGAAATAATAAGGGCCCACCATTAGATGGAATTTTTCAAAATACCTTCGACGGAGAAGCGCTTCAATTTCAAATGATTTATAACGGTTTCTGTAAAAATCGTAACCTCTGGTGGCATCTACTTTTGTTTTATTACCCAATCCAAAGAAATTCCGAAGAGCCGGGTCTAAATAATTAGCCTGCAAAAGCAGATCTACCTGCCGGGTAATATGATTGAATTCACCCCTGTAATAAAGTTGGTAGGCCCCACGCATGGAATAAACGGCTGCAAATTTCTGGTAGGAAGCATAAGGAAGATTCATGAATCCCTGGGTAGTTTTTGAGAAACCTAAACCAGTAAACGCGCCATCATCCGAATTATAACTGAACATCAATTCCGGGAAACTGCTTGTATTGTAGTCAAAACCGGTAATTGAATTTTCGTTGACCGGGGGATCTAACGTTAAACGGATTTTGGAATGGCTGGTATGCTTAATAAAATTGTCGATCGCTTTATCCTTATCTGGTTTATGGTCATATATTAAGTTTACCACACTACCATGAATATCAAAGGTGTCGTCTCCCTGGCCGCCAATGATTCGTAGCTTGATCCTTGAAGAAGCCATGGAGTCGACATAAAAAAGATCATTGTCATTAAGACCCATGAGCCTGATCTCTTTGGTTACGGAAGAATTAAAAATACGGTCATACATCTTAAAGTTCGTGTCACTCCCGTTAAACCGGGCATAGACCCTAACCCGTAAGCCATTCGGGTCATTGGTAACTCTGAAATATTCTTTCTGGTTGCTGCCGATCACATTCACTTTTTTTGAAAGAAAATTATAGTAATCCATCGCCCTTTTAGGCAGGAGGTCACGGCGGCTGATCAGTTTTTGAATTATCTTTTCTCCATGAATAGGAAAAACCTCGGGAGGTAACTTGTGCACCGCATTCCTGATCACGGAATCGGATAGCTTTTCTTTCACGTAATTGATCGACCTTTTCCATTCACCCTCATCGAGATCCGAAAGATAAATCCGGTCAAAATCTTTGGCTGTATATCCCAACCAATTCACATTGGGAATATCATGCCGGAAACCCTTTAAAAATGGCATGACCCTGCCGCTTACCAGTTTCATCAGCATTCCATCATCGTCGAAAAAAGCCTCATCCCTGTCTTTTGGAACAGGGAAATAAAGCTTTCCCTTGCCGGTATCGGATACGATCCATTTCCATTGATCAAGGGGCCGGTCAAAATCGCCAATAAGTATATCTAAAAGTCTTGCCACCAATGTAGCTGAGTCATTGGGGCGGTGATCATTCTCAGACAGCATTTTATGAAGGATCGAAGAAGTACTTTTTGTATTACTCCCATCGGGTGAAGCATCTTTTTCCTCGAGCATACAAACCTTACCGGCAAATACGGATCTGTAAAATCCAAAGGCTGGGTCATCGGGTACAAAAAATAATTGGGGGTGGGGGACAGGTATATTTAATGGTTTAGCGAGAGCCGGTACCACCAGGGCCCCGTAAGGGTGAGCTGCGGAATTAAAATCATTTACCATTCTGTCGGGTAGTGCACCACGGTATTCCCTGGGGACAGGTGGGGGCCCGTTTTTATCCACGTTTCGAAGGACCCATTCTTTTCCGTTTTTATCAACTAAGGTCAGTGATTTTGTCTGTTCACCTCCTCCCAGGCTTTTAATGAAATACCCTTCTTTTTTCAGGTTAAATACTTTCATGTTTACCGGGGTACCCCATTCCTGCCGGTAATTCTGGCCTTTAAAATATTTTCTTAACCCGTTTACCATAATCAATTTGGTACTGGCAGGACTCGTCACCGTATCCTTATATTTCAGGAAAGGGTCATCTCCCCTGTTCGAAGAATCTAAAAACCTGGGGGGGATTTTGGAAAAATTAAGAAGAGTAGTGCTATATACTTTTTTCACGGAATCGATCACAGTGTAAAAATCAACCGTCACATTTTTATTCGTGGATACTTCAAGTACCGCGAAACCCATAGTAGGGGAAATAAACGGAGCTTTTTTGTTAATAGAAGCTCGCTGTTTTTTACTTCCGCCTCCGCTAATGATATAATTATAGCTGCTGTCTTTTATATATTCAAGATTGTGTTCATGTCCAGAAACAAATAAGACGTTCGGAGCCGCAGTCTTTATTGCTTTGGATATTTTGTCAATCATTTCGGCATATACAGGATGTTTCAGGTCTTGTGGTGTGCCAAATACCTTCCTGGCTATAGGATAAACAGACCCGAGACCAGGCAATGGGATATAAGCTGCAGGAAATAAATCAGTAAAAGGAAAAAGGTGTTGTATCCATGTAAAATAACCGCCATGCACACCTTTACTTTTAAAAGGATGGTGACAGGCCAATATCACCAGTTTTTTTGAATTCTTACCTGCAATGTCTGCGATCTTGCTGACCAATTCATCTTTCGTTTTGCAATCGCAATCGGATTCTATTTCAGGCTTGTCATAAGGGTGTAACCACCATTGACTGTCAAAAAGGATAAGGACGACATTATTTCCCAGGTCTACTTCAACGGGCCCGGGGCAGCCATCTTCCGGAAAGAATTTCACGTTCTTTTTACCGAGGAAGTCCACATATATCTGTTCCCGGAGGATAGCTTCAAAACCATCTCGGCTACCATTTTTCCAGTCATGATTACCCGGTATCATATACACTTTTGCCGGAGTGCCTTCCGCTATTAAGAGTTGTGAATCAAGGATTGCCTCATACTTACCAAAATCAGTGGTTTCTTTAATGGGCAAGCCGTTCCTGTAAACATTATCACCCAGGAAAAGGATCGTAGTTTTGTTATCCAATGGGATAAGACTTCTTACCGCATCCACTACCGGTTGCCTGCCCCCGTCCAGTTGCCCGGCATCACCGATCAGTATGATCCGTTGGCTTATAGTATCTGTGTTGCTTTTACCCTTGACGTCTTTTTGGGCCCTTATACACAAATGCAGAAAAATTATGGAGAAAATCAGGAAAACACTTTTTTTCATTATTAGCCGCTTAATTATAAACCTTATTTGATGACGAATTCCCATTATTGCCGCAAAAAGCTTCAAAATACCTGCCAGCCTATGTCAAACATCCAGGTGAAATGATACGGCCGGCAGAATAAAGTTTTCAATTTACACAAAAGTTTCTCCAGAATAGCCCGGATGCCGTAAAAATTATGTATTATAGTTGAATGGTTAAATGGGGATAAGGCAATAAAGGCCGTTCTTTCCCGGATTGGTTTCATTCATTCGTTTATTATTTTCATCATTTTTTAAAAAATCGTATCTTTTTGCAATCAAGACTGGCATTTCGGACCTAATACTAACAACTAAACCTGCAACCATGAGACTGTTTAGCCTATCAATCGTATTCTTACTATTTGCTATATCACAGGTGACGGCTCAGCGCAGTGCCGATTCTGTTTCTGCTCTGGCAACCAAATTCAATACCAGCGGCTCCAGAGAATTCTGGATGGGGACTAATTACCGCAAAGAATGGAACATACCTTTAAAAGTGCAGGTTATTAACCTCGCTACCGAACATGGCGGATTAACTCCCAAAAAACGTGGGGGAGGTAAACAAACCAGATCGCTTCGTTTGGAAGACTCTCAGGGAAGGGAGTACACACTTCGTTCTATTGCCAAATTCATTACCAGCAAAACCTTACCAGGTGATCTGCAAAGCGAAGCTGCGGCAGACCTTGTTTCAGATGGAGTATCGGCCTCTTATCCTTATGCGGCTTTATCCATTCCTACCCTTGCTGAAGCGGCTGGCATTCCACATGGCACAGCCAGGATAGTATTTATTCCTGATGATCCAAAGTTGGGGGAGTTCAGGGACGAATTCAAAAATATGATGGCATTATACGAGGAAAGATTACCCGATACCGTGCAAAAAGGATATAATACTGAAGAGATGGAAGAAAAACTGGAGAAGGATAATGATAATGATATTAACGAATTAGCCTTACTTAGGATAAGGATACTGGATATATTTGTTATGGACCTTGACCGTCACGAAGGCCAATGGACCTGGGGCGCATATGATAATGGAAAAGGAAGGACATTTTATCCCATTGCAAAGGACCGCGATCAGGCCTTTTATATTAACGAGGGGGTTTTACCTCATATAGTAAGGGGTAAATCGTTGGTGCCGCAACTGGAAGGATTTAAGGCAAAAGCAAAGGATATCACGAGGTTCAATTTTTCTTCCCGCAACCTCGATCGTTTCTTCTTAAATGAACTGAGCGAAAAGGATTGGCAACAGGAAGTTGATCAGTTTATACCAAAGATGACAGATGAAGTGATCGACAGGGCATTAGCACAGCAACCTCCCGAAATAAGAGGTATATCTGCGACCAAAATCGCTGGGACTTTAAAAGAGCGTCGCAAATACCTGGCCGCCGAAGTAATGCAGTACTATCGTTTTCTTGCCGAGATCGTCAATGTGACAGGCAGCGATAAAAGAGAATTATTTGATATTAACCGCAATGATGATGGCTCCTTGTTGCTGCAGGTGTTCAAATTAAATAAGAACGGGGAAGCCTCCACTAAGATGTATGAACGAAAATTTGATCCACATCTTACCAAAGAGGTCCGTTTATATGGTTTTGACGGAGATGATAAATTCTTGGTGCATGGCAATAATGATAAGATAAAGATCAGGATGATAGGCGGCGGGGGCAGTGATTTATTTGAAAATACATCCAAATCTAATGGTGGCCTGGTGTATGACAAAACGGATGAGAATAATAAAATAAGCGGGAAGTTCAGAAATAAAATGTCTTACGACACGATGGCTAATAATTTCCAAAGACTTTATTACAAATATCCTTATTCAGCTCCCGGCATTTCGGCGGCTTATAACCCCGATGATGGAGTGTATCTTGGACTTTCATATAAGATCATACGACAAGGGTTCCGTAAATCCCCATACAAAACACTTTTCCAGATTGCCGGCAATCATGCGCTTTCTACCGGGGCATTCAATTTCAAAATAAATAGTGAATTCATCGGCGTGCTGGGAGATCATACGGACCTGCTCGGGCAAATAACTGTTAAAGCCCCCCGGTATGTAACTAATTTTTTTGGTTATGGGGTAAAATCATATTATGATAAAACAAAGTCCGGTAAATTCAAATACTACAGGGCTAAATTTAACCTTGCAGATGCTTCGATACTGGTTCGGGAAAGATTTTCAGATAAGGTCGAAATGACCTTTGGGCCCATCTTTGAGTATTTTAACCTCGATGACCATGATAATACCGGGAAGTTTATCCTGCAAACCGGTTCGAATGGTTTGGATCCCAATACTCTTTTTAAAAGACAGATCTATTTGGGCGGTAAATTCACTTTAACGGTTGATAAGAGAAATAATAAAGTGTCTCCGCAAAAAGGGTTCTTATGGGAGAACACCGTCCGTATCCTGTCAGGTGTAACAGATTCTGCTTATAATGTAACACAATTAAATACTGACTTTAGTTGTTATTTTACGCTGATACCCAACCGGCTGGTTTTTGCCGACCGGTTTGGCGGCGGTATTAACATGGGTAAATTTGAATTTTACCAGGCACAGTATCTCGGGAGCGAAGAAGATCTGAGGGGGTATCGTAAATTCAGGTTTGCCGGTAAATCTAAAATATACAACCAGGCGGAATTACGTCTTCGCTTATCCACTTTTACCACCTACCTGTTTCCCGCGTCGTTTGGCATATTTGGCTTCGTGGATGCCGGGAGGGTATTTGTGAAAAATGACAATGATAGCAAGATGCTTGCGGGACTTGGTGGCGGTTTTTGGTTCTCCCCGCTTAGTCGCTTAATGCTTACCGTTTCTTATGGAGTATCAAATGAAGATAAAATTCCTATGGTGGGGTTAGGGTGGAAGTTTTAGAAGACGGTCCGGCCCATCCCGCTTTTATTAAAGTTGAATATTTCCTAATGTCGCCTTCCCGAAGGGAAGGGGTAAGCAGTCTTTCATTTTGGAGATACCAGGATTCATATTGTAATAATTATTGAATTCACATTGCCCAAATTTCAGGCAGCCCACTCCTTCCCTTCGGGAAGGCGACCTGAAAAACTTTTCAACTTTAATGAATATGGGATGGGCCAATCAACTCCTGCGAAGTAGTATTCGATAACTCCACTTTTGTTTCGGGTTTGGAGTCGGGATCAAAATTCACATCTACCCGTAGGGCTTTTAACCCTATTACTCCCTGCAATTCTTCGAGGTCGTAATTTTCAATACCGGGTTTCAACAGGTTTTTGTTTTGCAGGAATTCAATATATTCAGTGTACTCGGCTGCATCCCGGGACTGCGAGTATACGATAGCGATTTTCCCGGGTTGGGTCAGCCGTTCATTGGTTTCTTTGATGCGCACTTTGTCAATACGTTTTTTGACGATCTCGTAACGGATATTATAGGCGCCATCCACATCAAACTTTCGTTCTTCCGTACGGAAAAGAATAGAAAGTGTTTGCCCATGGGAAAGAATTAATTGCGTGGTTCGTAAGGGATGCGTTAATTCTTTTTCAAGTGTATGGGTCACCCTGGCGGCCTTGGCCAGTACGGTCAATTGCCACATTTTCATATTCCGCAGGTATATCTCATCAAATTTTTTACGCGGTGAAATGGATTGACCCATGAAAATATTGAATTCGACACCATCGGTAACATAGCGTTCGAAATAGTGCGGGTACACTTTTTGCGCCGCGGCCTGTTCTTTATCTATAAACCGCGCCAGCGTTTCGTTAATGCGGGAAATACTCTGTTCGTATTCCTTCCGGTGATGGTACAACATCCCGAGCTGGGGATCAAGTGAGGCAAAATATTCATCTATTTCGTTGATAACGGAAGGCTCGGTATTGCGGAGGTGGTTGAATACAGAAACGATCTGGTTCTGCATAAAATCATTAATGCTAAGCTCTTCATCCGATTGTAATACATCGGAGGCCGAGGCAATGTATTTGTCTATTTTAAATTCGATCTCCTGCAGCAAAGTAAAGGGCACATTGGCCTGGGCTTTCTTAATTACTTTTTGTGCCAGTTCTAGTTGTTCAATAATATCCAATTGAATAGCATGGGCTCTTTCCGTAGAAGAATTGCGGATATCAATGGCGCCATATAAAGGATATACGTCATTAAAGGCAATGCGTTCGATCTTCACATCTTCGCTTGTATGACGATTCACAATATAATTCAGGGCCACTTCTGTAAACTTCCATTCGACAGCAGGTTGTACGGCGGTAAACTTTTTCTTGATCACCCTGTCTACCTGGCTATTCAGCAGGTCCAGGCTTTTTTCCAGGCCAATGGTAAATAAATGGATGGCATCTTCGATCTTACCGATATGAGAAGGTTTCAGCTGGCCCGGAATTTTTGAGATGATCTCCAGCATACCAATGAGCTCGTCATGCTGTTTTAACGGACAAAGGATCAGGCTGCGGCCACCTTCCAGGTAATAATACTGAAGGCATTGCACTTCGCCGAGTGATCGTTCATTCAGCGTTTCAAATAATACCGGTTGATCATTTTCTCTGAACAAAAGTTTGCAGTAATCACTTATTTCATCTTTAGCTGCGGTGGAATGAAAATGCCTGAACAAAAGACTGTTGCTATTGTGCAGGTCAGAATATACATAATGGTTGTTGATCTTAAAGAAGGGGGTGATACCGATGACGAGGTCTTTCAGGCCAATCAGGCTTTGAATATGTTTTTCCAGCTCTGAATAAACGATCGTATCTGAAAAAGCATTGCTATCAAGCAGGTGGTTCTTTATTTTCGATATCACTTCCTGCTGGGTCATATCATTTACCCGGATCACGGCGACCCCTTCGAATGTGAATTTGTCCAGCGGTACCTGCTCGATCAGTTCTGCGATCGTCATGATCCTGTTCGTACGCGGGCATAATATGCTTTCGGGCAACAAAGGCATTTCGCCCACTGGTTTTACATCTATAAACCTCGCATCCATGCGGAGCTCCATATAACGAAAAAGCCCTGTTTCCGCGTCCTGGAAGGGATAGACCGTACGCGTAGTATCAGGACTATTATAACCTAAATATTTTTTTAGTACGAGGCCATAGGCAAAATGTAGTCTTTCCTGGCTTACGTTTGAACCGGCCTGGTTTTCAGGTACATTTATTTCATCGGTTCCAGGCTTAAGCAATAAAGCTTTAAATAGGGGCGATGTATATACAGTCTGGAATTTGAAAGGGACAGAAACACCGTACATATAATTGGAAGTAGTGGGGGGAAAAACCGCCGAAAGTAACTCCTGTATCAATTCGGTATGGGGTTGTAAAACTGCAAGATCTGTAATCGTGTTCATTAATTCGGGATGCGATTCAAACTCCCGGACCACCTGGCCGTAGAGTTTTTTCATACCGGGATTACCTTCGGAAATATTTTTTTTCAGTGCCGCCACCAATGGCTTGAACGAAATGTGACTGTTGAACAAAGCTTCGGTAAAATGTATAGTTCCGTCTTGCATGGTTAGAATAGTATTGTCGAACTTTCAACAGTTAGATCTTTCAGAATAAAGGATTGATATTACAAAACTAATAAATAAGGTTCGTATAAGATATCTTATACTGATAACGGGCTTTTAATAACCAAAGGGTTATGATAATTTCAATTAAAATTGCCTGTAAAATCAATAAATCCTCCGGATGGCAAAATTACTCAGAGTAGAGACAAGGCATACTTTACTTCTACTTCTCAACCCATTCTCACTCGCTCAGCAATTATATTCCGGGATAATGACATCGCGATTTGTGATAAAGAAGGTTTTATTTAATCCCGGGCAGTTAGTTACCTTTTCTGCCGGCCCAGGACCATCCCGATCTTTAACTGGATAGAAAAAAAAGCATCCTTGTTTTTAGGGTTGCCCCGCTGGGTAACAGCAACCCCGTCTAAAATTCTTCTATCATATAGCTGTAGTGCAATAGCCGCCTGGTTGGGGGATAAATAACGAGAAAAGAGGTCAGGGTCGATATAATCAGTACTCGCATCGTCGAGGTAATCCGTACTTAAGATGCGGTAGACTATTTCCAGGCGGGTATTAAACAAGGAATTAAGCTCATACTTTATACCAAGTCCGGTGGCAATATTGAGCTGGTTTAACTTATATGGCTTTCGGTTGGGGTATTCCGGGAAACCCTGCCCTTCGGTGTGCAGGGGTTGTAAAGAGTACCATTGTCCATTCAGGTAAGCCTGCGGATCAAAAGAATAATATCCAACCCCGATCACAGCATAGGGGGATACCTGGGGAGGATTATCGTCGGTATAATTCTTAAAAAAAAGAGGATGTATCTCAAAGGCAAGTTGAATATCGGTGATCCGGCTTTTAAAACTAAGGTTTCGTTCATAGCGGCCATAGGTGCTGGCTTTTACATCTTTCAAAATACTGTCATAGGCGGCTATGGAGCCAAAAGTTCCTTCCAAACGCAATCCAACGGCGTTTTTGTACATACCCATGGCAAACAGACTATAGCTGGGCTTGCTGTTTTTCCAGTTAAGATCCTTGATGGCTTTTTTGCCGATCCCTTTTTTCCCGCCGAGATCGGTCAACGCATTCATGATGCCCGCAGAACCTCCCCATTCAACAACGACCGCATTTTCATAATACTTGTCATTGTAAAAGTAGTATTGAGCTTTCAGGGACTGTCCAGGACCTATGCAACTCACTAACACCAGTGCCAGGAAATATCTCATCCTCTAACAATTATTTTAATTGAAATTAAATTATTCTGTTTTTCCAGAGGGCGGGATCGTCGATCAGAACGAAGATGAAAAATAGGGATTAAAATCTTTAGAATTATAGCGGGAAAATCAGAATAATTATTGTGTTTTTTGAAAATAATTGCAAATAGCGCTGATCCCGCACGATTCGCATTTGGGATTCCGGGCCATGCATGTATAACGTCCATGCAATATCAGCCAGTGATGTGCCTTATGAACAAGAGGTACAGGAATATTTTTAACTAATTCTTTCTCCACGGCCAGTGGGGTATTAGCCGTTTTCGGAACAAGACCAATGCGCTGACTTACCCTGAATACATGGGTGTCAACTGCCATATTGGGCTGACGGTCAATAACCGAAGTGATTACATTGGCGGTTTTTCTCCCTACGCCAGGCAATTGGACCAATTCATCCACGGTCATCGGGATCTCTCCATTGAATGCCGAGACCACTTTACCCGCCATACCAATAAGATGCTTTGTCTTGTTGTTTGGATAAGAAATACTTTTGATCAAAGGGAATAGGTCATCAAACCGGGCTTTACTCAACGATTCTACATTAGGATATTTCGCAAAGAGGGACGGGGTGGTCATATTTACCCGTTTATCAGTGCATTGAGCAGAAAGAATGGTGGCTACAAGTAATTCATAAGGGTCTTCGAATTCCAGCTCAGTTTCGGCCACCGGCATGTGCTTTTGAAAATAATCAATTACAAATGCGTATCGTTCTTTACGGGTCATATTGCAAGTTAGGAAAACCCCTGTCCCCTAAAGGAGAACTTAGGCGGATGTTAACTATAACTACTGATTATTTTTTTTCTTAAATGTAAAGGATGTAATAATAATAATATTTTGAAAAATGAGGGCTGTGTGATGGTGGTCCCGCCTTATGCGGGATCGGGAAGGTAAAAAAAAGCACCCCGTAAAATGGGATGCTTAATAAAGATTGTTGCCGGCAGTGGAAAATTACTGCACTTCTTCCACTGTTCTTTCTTTCGCATGATTCAACACATTCAACACTACTTCTGTGCGGGGCTTCACAACAATCTTGTCAAGCCTTTGCATGGAAGTTTTGAGAACGGTTAATTTTTCACGAAGTGTCCAGTCCTTTTCTAAAGCAGCTTCAATAGCTGCTGCCTTTTGAGAAGAGCTTTCTTTGTACAAATACAATAAAAGATCCTCGGGGGTAAAATTTGTCATTTGCAATCCGTTAATTGTCCAGTAATTAGATGTGTCCTTTGTAACTGAGATATTAAAAACGTCCGTCATATAAACGGGGACAACTTTGCCTTATTGTGTGGTTGATCCTAATTCTTTGCATTATCGGGGTTTTCCGATATGATGAAGAGTTCTTCGTTATCCCGCTTCATTAGGTATTTTTCCCTTGCATACTTTTCCAGGGCGGCAGGATCGTTCTTAAGTGCCTCTAATGCTGCACGTTCTGCGGCAATCCGGGTGGTATAATATCGCTTGCTTTGCTGCAATTCCCTCAGTTCATTACGGCGGTCAAGTTGGGTGAACAGATCGTTCTTATCTAAAAAAACAATGATCACGCAAAAAGCCGCAAAGGTTATAAAATATTTGTTTCTGAGGATGGCGGGTAGCCTCCTCAAACCCCTCCGAGCGAGGGACTTTGAAGAGTTTTTATCATTTGAACCGTTTTTCATAATCCGGGTTTTCGAAAGGAGGATGTCTCAAATCAGATTATTTGCCGGTAAGAAATCAATAATTGAAAATCAAATCTTCCCGTCTTCCCGCCCTTACCGGCTATTTTAAATAATAGCAATTTTGAGAAATCCTCTTTAAATGAGGCACCCAAATTTAATCTTTCCTTTTGGATATATGGCAGTGCTACCTAATAATTCTTCGATCCGGGTCAATTGGTTATACTTGGCCATACGGTCGGATCGGCTGGCTGATCCGGTTTTTATCTGTCCGCAGTTAAGCGCCACCGCGAGATCAGCAATGGTACTGTCTTCTGTTTCACCACTGCGATGACTCATGATCGTATTATAACCATTATGCTGGGCCAGGGTTACAGCGTTGATCGTTTCAGTAATGGTTCCTATCTGGTTTACTTTTACCAGTAAGGCATTGGCGACACCTTTATCAATCCCTTCCTGCAAACGGGTCACATTGGTGACAAACAGGTCATCTCCTACCAATTGTATTTTATGGCCAAGTTTATCGGTCATTAATTTCCATCCTTTCCAATCATCTTCTGCCATTCCGTCCTCGATGGAAATGATTGGATAACTGTTTACCCAGTTGGCCCAGTAATCCACCATTTTCTCAGGGCTTAGTTTTTTACCGTTTGATTTATGAAAATGATATACTTTTTTAGCGCTGTCATACATTTCGCTAACAGCCGGATCCATTGCAATACATACTTCTGTCCCGGTTTTAAAGCCTGCTGTTTTAATGGCAGTCATCACCGTTTCAATGGCTTCTTCATTGCTTTGAATGTCGGGGGCAAAACCACCCTCATCGCCCACGTTGGTGCTATAACCTTTTTTCTTTAATACTGTTTTTAGTGCATGAAAGATCTCCACTCCCCATCGTAAACCTTCACTGAAGCTGGATGCGCCAACAGGCATCACCATAAATTCCTGGAAATCTATTTTGTTATCTGCATGAGCGCCCCCATTCAGGATATTCATCATCGGGATGGGAAGTGTCCGTGCATTGGTGCCACCGATATAGCGGAACAGGGGCAGGGACGCTTCTTCCGCGGCGGCTTTTGCCACCGCCATACTTACCGCAAGGATGGCGTTGGCGCCCAGTTTTCCTTTATTGGCGGTACCATCCAATAACATCATCATTTCGTCAATCCCGGCCTGGTCGGCTACATCATAACCCGCCAGTGCGGGGGCAATGATATCGTTTACGTTCCGGATGGCTTTTCCAACTCCTTTGCCTCCATATTTTTTCTTATCTCCATCCCGCAATTCCACCGCTTCATGTATTCCGGTACTGGCCCCGCTGGGAACCGAGGCGCGACCTAAAGCCCCTTCATCGGTAAGTACATCTGCTTCTACAGTTGGGTTACCTCTTGAATCCAGGATCTGCCGGGCGAAAATTTCAGTTATATAACTCATATATTATCATTCTGGTTTATCATCTTATTACAACAATTTTCTTGTTTATTATACCAATTTTAGATTTTATGCTGCAATAATAAACACCAGGAGTCAAATTGTTTACTGAAAAAGTAAGGTTTTTTGAGTCACTGAATTTTTTCTGAAAAATAATATTGTTATAAATGTCAGATAGTCGAATCTGAGTTATAGCGGTTTTTCCGCTAGTAATTGTTACTTGAGTATTGGAAGGGTTGGGGAAAACCTGAATTTGCTCAGATTCACTTGAAGCAGTCTTTATCAAGGGGATTTCTTTATACATATTATTCCTTGTTACAAAATTGTCCAGATTTCGGGATTCAAAATCATTTGATAAACTAAGTTTTGTTATGAAACTGCTTGGATAAGGATAAACTGTAATTGCCTGACTTCCAATTGTTAAAAAATTATTGTTGTCGATCTCTAACTTCCCTGAAAGATATAAATCATCGCCGCTATAGATGTAATCATACATAATTATATCATTGCTAGGCACAGTTGTATATGAGAAAGGTATTTTTTTGACTTGACTAGTCAAAGTATTGATAGAATAAAATTTACTTTCGGAATGTTGAATTACTAGCAAGTTGTCATCGGTATATCTATTTCTTGTAACAAATAAAAAATGACCATAGATGTCGGTATTGTTAAATCCTGGTATATTTATCGGGGTAGTCGTTTTATTTATGTAATCATATTGTTGAACTTGAGAATTCTTGTATGTATATACTATATCATTGTTATTTACAAGTAATATATTTTCTCCAGGGGAATCAGAAAAAGTTGGATTGTTTATTAGTGCTAAAATGTTGTTAGCTAATTGGTAGACTGCCAGAGTATTAGAGCCAAATTGATAACTATATTCAACAAATAATTTCCCGCTATTTGGATTAAAAAATGTAGATTTTACGTAGGTAGCAGAGTTTATAAATGGTATCGTTGATGAACTTGTATTCGTATGAACATTTATCCCGTTACTAGATATAGTAATAAATCCTCCGTTGTTTGTTTCGGCAACAATTAATTCATTTGTAGGAACTATGGATGGCGGTGGGCTTAACAGACCCGTTGTGCCATTATAATAAGAAGTGGTTATGTAATCGATCGTGGATAGCATATGAATATCTCCTGAATTAAGAGAAATAACTGGGAAAATGTCCGGTTTTACCCAACTAGTTACACCAGTAACCACATTATATTGCACAGCAAAATTTCCTGGGCCTGAAGGCAATACTCCAGTGTGATTAACATTGATCAGCATATTGCCAGAATGAAAAAAGCAAAATATATTTCCAAGATTATCTTTGTTTAAGTTTGAATTCCATGCAGCGTACGATTTTGGCCATCGACCATTAGCTTCATAGACCCATTGTGGTAAACCAAACCAATGCAAGGTGCCCGGATAAAGCTGAACAGCGTCAGGAATAAAATTGCATGCAGTAGATGGTATGTCAGGCTGATTGATAGCTCCTAACCAGCCAGTGGGTGAAACCGTTGGGGTTGTTATACATACATATATTTTGTGGTCGACCGCGAGTTGAAGACCATAAGGATGATTAGCAGGAATTGGAATAATATTATCTGTAGTTCCTTCAATATCCGCGGAGAATTTCCCTATTATTTCCGTTGTATGTTCCCCGACTATGTTCTGATAAATCAAAACAAAATGACTAGTCGAAGTACCCCCTCGCCCACCTTGGTTAATTGTACTATTATAAGTTGAAAAATAAAGAAGCTGACTATTCGGCGAAAATTCTACCCCATAACCCGAACTGCTAGAACTTGGGATCCCGATATAGAGAGTTTGATTGAAGGTGACAGTACCAGCTTGGTTGTCAAAATTATATAAATTAACTGCCGCCGCACTCGCATCACACATAAACGCTCCGTTTGGTGAAATTTTTATGTCACCAAAAGGGTCATCTATTGATTGTCCTGGATAATTATTGTTATCAATTAATGTACTTGCTGTTGGTTGTGGACTGATTCCATCCGAAGCGATATCGATCCCATTTTCAGACACCAGGTAACTGTAAACATATCTTTTAAGAATACCATTTTCTGTATATTTAACAAAAAAAGTTGCCCAAATTTTATCTCGATCCCCACTTAAAGCTGTCGTCATTTTCACCAAATCCATTCTGAGCCCTGTTCCTGCAATGACATCATAATCAATAAGAGTTCCATCCTGATTCTTTAATGGGATATTTTTTAGCCCCACAACAACATCCCCATTTGAATTATTTAGGCTCATGTCCACAACCGTATAATAAATTCCCATATGGCCATTTAATGGAGAAGGGCCGCTAAATTCGCAGGATGTAAATATATAATAGATGCCGTTTTGATAAGGTTTTGGCACGATTATGATGTTTTGGTGACCTATATCCCCCCATAATTGGGTTCCATTTGGCATAGGGATATTGTTCTTACCCCAAACAGTTGCTCCATTTGTAAAAAATAATAAGTTGCCGCTATGATCACTTACACTTCCAGATGAATAAGTACCTCCAATCTGTGTTAAATCTATGGCGCAAGTTGTTGCAACAGGAGGACTTGAATTGAAATCTAAACGAGCATGTGTCCCAAAACACCAATTAGCATTTTGTAGTTTTTGTCCAAATGAATTAATTGTAATGCACAGTCCAAATAAAATTAATTTTATATTTTTCATAAGAAAACGTTTTAGTTATTACACTTTACAGGGAATGTCTTGATTATAGTTGAGCTATTAGCCATAAGTTACGTTTATTTTAATCAATTCTGCCAGCCGCAAGTCTGAGAAAACTTTTTATGTTTAACTAAGCGTCTACAAGCCTTAACATCTTTATGATAAGTCTTTTAAGATGAATTGATAAAAAAAATGGCCTAGCCGAATACTATAATGAGAAAAATCAAAAAATAACTTTATATTATTTAAGTTTGAATGAAATTTACAGCCATTTATGGGCTTCAGTCATTTTAGAAATTTCTTATTTGTTTTAATAACTAGCAGTTTTGTTTCTACTTCTGAAGCACAGGGGGGTCTGTGCCCTCCCAACATGGATTTTGAAATGGGCGACTTTACAAACTGGATTTGTTCTTCTGGTACCGTATTAGATTCATCCGGATTTAATGTGGTACGCTTACCAACCTATGGTCCGATACCCGGAAGGCACACCATCATGTCAGCAGCTAATGCGGGTTTTGATCCATATGGCGGCTTCCCGCAACTTTGTCCCAATGGAAGCCAGTATAGTGTAATGCTGGGAAATAATTCAGGGGGACATGAAGCCGAAGGAATTTCCTATACCTATACTATCCCCGCCGGTTTATCGGTTTTTTCCATATTATTTCATTATGCAGTTGTTCTCCAGAATCCAAATCATACGGCCTGGCAACAACCTCGTTTCCGGGCAAGGATCGTTGATCTTAGCAATGGCACACCCATACCTTGTGTTGATTTTGATTTTACAGCTACATCAGGGTTAACAGGTTTCGTGGTATCGCCAGTCCTGGGAAATGTCTTATACAAAGACTGGACCCCGGTATCCATAAACCTGAGTGCATATATTGGCAAAACAATCATGCTTGAATTTATTACAAGCGACTGTACATTCAATGCTCATTTTGGATATGCCTATATTGATGTGAACAGCGCGTGTAACGGAGTTATTTCCGGTACTAATATTTGTCCCGGAGATACATCGGTTACGCTTACTGCCCCTTTTGGCTTTCAATCCTATCAATGGTACTCCGATCCCAGTTTTTCAACTTCACTTGCCTCTTCGCAAACATTGTACTTAAATCCTCCCCCTGCAGTTGGCTCCATTTTTCCGGTCATTGTAACACCTTACCCAACCTTTGGTTGCAAAGACACACTATACGCAACGATGGGAGTGGGTACAAGACCGATATCAGATGCAGGGCCCGATCATAGCTTATGCCAGGGTCAGCAGGTTCAAATTGGAACGGCCAATAATCCTTCCTATAATTATGCCTGGTCACCGCCAGGCCTGGTAAGTAATTCCACTATTTCAAATCCAATAGCCTGGAGTGTTGGATCTGCTCCGGCCCCATTCATTGTAAAGACTACGGATATACTCACCGGCTGTACTTCTTATGATACCACTGTTATTACTACCAACCAGGTGGATACGGCCATCCGGCTTACCGGTAAAAATGATTTCTGTATCGGGGATCCAGTCACTGGTTCCCTATCTGTTAGCAATACTGTTTCTTCCGTACAATGGTATGATAACAACGGTCCGATACCCGGGGCCGTCTCCCAAACCTATCAACCTGCCGGCCCCGGAACTTACTGGGCGCAGGTAATGCAAAATGGTTGTACTGACTCAACGGCTTCGGTGACTTTCAGTATTCATCCCATTCCATTGGTGTCTTTTACCACCAATACAGATACGGCCTGTATAACTAATAATTCATTTCAATTTACAAACACATCTACGACCAGTGATGGCGCCCCGATGAGCTATAACTGGCAATTCAGCGATGGGAGTTCACTGACAACAACGGATGCCGTTAAAACATTTTTGGATCCGGGCAATTACAATATTCAACTGATGGCAACCGTTCCCGGCGGTTGTAAAGACAGTATACAACACATCGTCCATGTTTTCCCTAATGGCATTGCCGGCTTTACGTGGGACTCTATCTGTACGAACCGACCGATGCTGTTTCATAACTTAAGTAATGAGAACGGATCAGTGCAGGTGAATTACAACTGGGATTTTAATAACGGGGGACCTGCCTCTTTAGTGAAAAATCCATTACCCGTCGTCTATACTACCCCGGGCCAGGTTGCCGTAACATTAAAAATGGTAAACCTTGGCTGTGAAACGGATCCTCAGACCATCATTAAAACAGTGCTGGTAAATAAACAGGTTCCCAGTATTCGCTACCGAACGATCACGGTGCCGGAAGGCAGCTCCCAATATATTCATGTGCGGGACAGTATTGGCAATAGTTATCTATGGCGTCCTCAAATGCAATTGAGCAGCTATACTACCCGGTATACTCAATTTTTTGCTACGGGTAATGATGTGGAATACATGATAGATATGCCAAATGAACATACCTGCGTGACCACGGATACTATTCAAATGCTGGTATTGAAAAAACCGGGTTATTATTTACCGACGGCCTTTACACCTAATGGCGATGGGTTGAATGATGTGGTGAAGCCCTACCTGGTCGGAATGAAATCTTTAGTGAGTTTTTCCATCTTCAACCGCTGGGGTAATCTTGTCTTCTTTTCTAAAACGGAAGGAGAAGGATGGGATGGCAGGTATAAAGGGATGCCCCAGGATCCTGCTGTATATATATGGATACTGGAATACATTGATACCAGCGACAAAAAGATCACGGCTAAAGGAACCATCACCTTAATAAGATGATCAGCTTCCGGAAGCGGTTAATTCCCTGAAT